>CACZSV010000240.1 GCA_902783925.1 uncultured Coriobacteriaceae bacterium | reverse complement strand
GCAATGTGACGGAAATCCTCTTCAGTTTTCAATGCTGCGACGTGGGTTATGAGCCCGGCGAGCTACCAGACTGCTCCACCCCGCAATATCTGGTGCGTGCACAACACGCAAAACAATATATTACCGCTATAGATTTCAATAATCAAGAATAAATTTTCGTTAAATTTGCAATTCTGATAGCGCACAACGCTAAATCGCTATAAACTTCACAGCTGTCTGCAAATCGAAAAAGCGCAGCTATATATAGCATCTGCCAAGCAATACAGCATAGGAGACACCATGCCTACAATGAATTTCAAACGGCGTCTGCCCATTCCCCAGGAAATCCGCGAGGAAATGGCCCTCTCTCCTCATCTCTCAGAAGCGAAGAAGGAGTTCGATGCCCAAGTTGCCGATGTCATCACTGGCAAGAGCACCAAAAAGCTTCTCATCATCGGACCCTGCTCGGCAGATAAAGAGGACTCCGTTCTCGAATACATGAGTCGCTTGGCAAAGGTTGCACAGGAAGTATCCGACAAGCTCGTGATTATTCCGCGTGTCTACACCAACAAACCGCGCACCAAAGGCACCGGCTACAAGGGCTTGATGCACCAGCCCAACCCAGAGGGCAAACCCGACATGCTCGCGGGCATCAAGGCAGTGCGCCACATGCATTTGAGCGTCATCGAAGAGACGGGCATGTTCCCTGCAGATGAGATGCTCTACCCCGTTAACTATCGTTTCTTATTCGACCTGCTGGGCTATGTCGCCATTGGCGCACGTTCCGTCGAAAACCAGGAACACCGTCAGGTGGCAAGCGGCGTCGAGGTTCCCGTTGGCATGAAAAATCCCACGGGAGGTTCGACCGCAGTCATGCTCAACTCGATCTATGCTGCCCAGCAAAGCCAAGACTTTCTCTATCGCAATTGGGAAGTCCAGAGCACCGGAAACCCACTCGCGCACGCGGTACTTCGTGGATATGTAGGTCTCGACAATAAGACTTATCCCAATTACCACTATGAGTACCTCGAGCGCCTCGCGGCGGCCTATACGGAAAACGAGTACCAAAATCCCGGCTTCGTCATCGACTGCAACCATGACAACTCGGGCAAGCGCCCCTTCGAGCAGCTGCGGATTTGCAACGAGGTTCTCGACAGCTGCTCGCGCAACCAGGATATCGCCAACCTGTTCCGCGGCTTTATGGTCGAAAGCTATATCGAAGACGGCAATCAGCCGGTCGATGGTGGTGTTTTTGGAAAATCGATCACCGACGCATGTATCGGGTGGGATAAATCCGTGCGTTTGATCTACGGAGTTGCCGAACGTCTATAGCCGTGCTATGCCGGCGCAGCGGATGAAGACGCTGCTGGCTTAATATCGTCAAGCCCGTGATACTCGGGGTCTGCGACATTGTTGACTGCAATATGGGTATGGTTGCCGTTGTCACCTTCGGCCGTATATTGCATAAGCTGCATGGAATCGCCGATATACTCGAATACGTCACGAATACGCGCAATAGGTGTTACACCGGCCACAACAGTGTCTCCCGCTTTAACGCTCGCATCGGTCAAGTGAATAAGCACAACGTCAAGGTCGCTTCTGCCCTCTGGCTGGATATGCACCTGGATATCGTCGTACTCCCCATAGAGCTTGTATTCCTTGACGAGCACGACTGTACCGCTCACCGGTGCATAGACAGTCGCCCCCACGGGAGCACCGCAATCTATCGCGCTCATAGTAGGCCCGGCATTGCCGTCGCGATAGCAGCGAATGAATTCACCGGTCATCCACTGATTGCCCGTCGGTTGCGCCGCCTTGTTTCTTCCCGTCCCATGCTTAGCAATGACCTCAGTGTTTGTGGCCTCTTCAAGCTCTGTCGTAATTTCACATGCATAGGCATACGAAGCGTTATGGATGAGTACTTCTGTTAAATCGCTCATGGACACCGCACAATGCAGATCGACTCCTGCGCTTTGCGCCATGATGGGTGTTGGAAGCTCCGTAGGTTTTGCCGCTCCACCCGTGCTCGTACCGGCGCCTGCACCCGTTACTTGCGAACTCCCAGCAGCCCCATTGTGTGTGGTCTCCGTGTTAGACCGGCAGCCGAGCGGATCAAGAATGGTCAGAATGCCAGCCATGACCAAAAAGACGATAAGCACCGCAATAACTGGTCTCAGTGATGGGCCGTTTGAACGTGAGAAACTGCTCGACCTGGAACGAGAGCGCGAACGAGGGGTACTCGTTGACCTACGTTGCGTTCCTCGGTTGCCCGAAGGACCCCTACGTGTCTGACCTCGAGCAGCATATGAATCGCGTGAGAACCTCTGTGCGCTTCGCGTTTGGCTCGGACGTGACTGTTGTCTAGTCGCCCTTTGCTGATACGATCTTTGCTGATCAGAACGCGTGCGCTGCTGATGTGAACCACGCTGCTGACGAGTCGCAGGAGCCTGCTCGCGAATGTGGCTCTGCGATTGTGTCCGCTGGCGCTGCGTAGGCGCCTGCTGGCGCTGACTTGCCGAGACACGTCCTCGATTAGACGTCTGCGTGCGTCGTCGTGGTTGCCCTTCCCGGTATGTTCGAGGGTCTCGTTGGTCCATAGCCTGTAAACGATACCACTCATCGAGACAAATTGCAGCTCATTCAGTCCAGAAGCCCCGCTAACCCTTCACTCGAAGCGCTCGCATGGCGTTCAAAATCGCAAGGCACGCAACGCCCACATCCCCAAAGACGGCAAGCCACATAGTCGCAATACCAATGAAGGGCAGCGCCAGTATCATGATTACCACCTTGACGCCAATGGCAAAGATGATGTTCTGCCACACTATGCGCATGGTCTTGCGTGCGATCGAGATTGCAGTCGCGATATTCGACGGCTTGTCGTCCATCAAGACAATATCTGCAGCCTCGATTGCGGCATCGCTGCCCATAGCTCCCATCGCGATGCCAATATCTGCCCGCATCAAAACCGGCGCATCGTTTATTCCATCACCGACAAACGCAAGCTTTTCTCGTTCGTTCTGAGCAGATAGCAGCTGCTCCACGCACGTAACCTTTTCTGCCGGCAAAAGTTGCGCATGGACCTCGTCAATCCCTAAGCGATCAGCGACAGCTATCGCGACTTCTTCGCGGTCCCCAGAGAGCATCACAGTCTTCTTGACACCAGCATTGCGAAGCCCCGCAATGGCTGCCTGAGCGTCGTCCTTCAAAACATCCGCAATGACGATATGCCCAATATAGGCGCCATCGAGCGCAATATGCAGTACCGTTCCCACAAGCTCGCAGTTATGGAACGGAACCTGCTCGGCTCTCATGAGCTTGTCGTTACCCACAAGCACAGTGTGCGAATTGATCTGCGCAGAAACACCCTGCCCGCTGCGTTCTTCGACGTGATCGATCTGCGCCTGGTCGATAATACCGCTGTAGCTTTCTTTGACAGAAACCGCAATGGGGTGATCAGAGTATGCCTCGGCATGTGCAGCATACGAGAGCAGATGATCAGGGTCGACATCATGCTCTGCGTGGACAGCCACCACATTGAAGCTTCCATTTGTAAGCGTACCCGTCTTGTCGAAAACGACTGTATCTACACTGCCCAGCGTCTCGAGATAGCTTGAGCCCTTAATCAAGATGCCGCGCTTCGAAGCCGCGCCAATACCGCCAAAGAACGAAAGCGGAACGCTAATGACCAGCGCACATGGGCAGCTAACAACGAGAAAAACGAGGGCGCTCTGCACACATGAAGACCACGGCTGACCAAACAGCAGCGGAGGGACAATGGCAAGAATGAGCGCCATGCCAACCACAACCGGTGTGTAGTACCGGGCAAAACGCGTTATGAAGTTTTCGGTGCGGGCTTTGCGCTCGCTTGCCTCTTCGACCAGCTCGAGAATACGCTGCACAGTCGACTGGTCGTACGGCTTTTCGACGCGAACATGTATGACACCAGTCATGTTCACGCATCCGCTAATGACCTCGGCACCTTCCTCGACCACGCGTGGAACAGACTCCCCCGTGAGCGCGGCAGTGTCGAGTTGAGACTTTCCCGAGACGATAATTCCATCAAGCGGAACACGTTCGCCCGGCTTAATAACAATCTCATCGTTAATTGCCACGTCATATGGATCGACCTGAACAAGCTCACCGTCTTTCATGACGTTCGCGAATTCGGGAGCGATATCCATCATATCCGCAATCGATTTACGTGATTTACCAACAGCATAGTCTTGGAATAGCTCACCAACCTGATAAAAGAGCATGACCGCAGCGCCTTCGGCCATATGGGGCTCGGCATCGGGAAAGAACACAAGTGCAAATGCTCCGATGGTCGCAACGGACATCAGGAAATTCTCATCGAATATCTGTCCATGCACGATGCCACGCCCCGCACGGGCGAGCACGTCGTATCCTGCAATGAGATAAGGGACGAGGAAAAGGCCAAACTGAATCCACAGGCCATATTGTCCATCGGTGAGCCCCAGATGCACAATGATTTCTGCGACGAGAAATAGCACAAGGGCTATTATGATGCGAGCCAGCTTCTTTTTATCAATGATGTCCATGGGTTTCCCCGCAACTTGCCGTGCGCAATCGTTATGCCTTTATCGTGCAGGTCGGCTCGATTACATCGAAAATCTTCTTGGATTCCTCGAGAATGTCCGCATGCTTTTCATCAGCGGTATCGAGCGTGAATTTCATCGTCATGAAATTCACCGACGCCTTGTTGACGCCGTCGATTTTGGCGACCTTATCTTCGATTTTCGCAGCGCAGTTTCCGCACAGACGACCTTCGAGCTTATACATCCTTTTCATTGTGATGCCTCCTTTAAAACCGTTACTCGCAGATATGGGTAAGACCCTGCGCGAGCATGGTGTGCACATGGTCGTCCGAAAGCGAGTAGATAATCTGTTTGCCATCACGACGGAATTTGACAAGATGCGCCTGCTTCATAGAACGCAGTTGGTGCGAGACAGCGCTTTGCGATACGTCCACCGCTTCTGCAATGTCTGCCACGCACATGTCACCACCCATGAGCGCATACAGGATTTTGATGCGCGTGGTATCGGCGAACACCTTGAAAAGATCGGCAAGGTCGTAGAGCATTTCCTCGCTCGGCATCTCGCAATTCTTCAGCGATTCGACAGAAGAAGGATTGGTTCCTTGAGCTTTTTCAGGCGCCGCTTCCGTAGGGTCAGAGAGCTGCTCGACCTTTTTCATATTCTTCTGCTCGCGCTGGTTGGAAGCAGCAAGTTTGTCCTTTTTCTTGCCTTTGTTCTTACCCTTCGCCATGTTGAACTCCTTTATACATTTGAGCATTTGTTCATATATAAAGGAAATTATAGATTCTCATGAGCGATTGTCAAGGATAAGAACGATGCTCCTTGAATCTGGCATATGGGGCGTAGGAACAAAGCGGGAAGGGTGCGTGCCTGGCCATAGCGGCCGGAATGAGTCGTCATCGCAGCTCATTCCGACTTATCGGGCGGGCTGGATGAAGCCTCGCCCCTACGCATAATGGTGAGTCGCGAGGACTGACGGTTCACTCTCCTTCCCCGCAATTAGGAAGCAATGCTATTCGCTACAGCAGACCTTTCGCTACTTCACCGCATGCAGCACAACAGCCTCGAACGAAACGTCTTCATCGCTCGGATACACTTCCACTGTCCTGCTCTTGATAAACCCAGTCTCTGGTTCAACAACATATGCGTCGAGGAACTCCGGCTCGCCAAATCCAGCCGCTTTCACAAGTTCGACCAACTCGCCCTTTGTCCTACCCGCCTGGATGCTATTGCCAATGGAGCGTGCGCCTTCTACCACAGCCTCATCACGTTCTACGTCAGAAAGAATCGTCTCGCACACGAGCAATCCTCCGGGCTTGAGAACACGATAAAACTCTTTAAGCGCCTCTCCTTGGTCGTACAGCAAGGTCATCACATTATTGATGTAGACTACATCCATGGTACCCTCGCCAATTCCACATGCAAGCAGATCTTCTGGATAAGCGGTCTTGAACTCCATGTTATTAGCCTTCAGATTGTTCTTGCGCCAGGCTTTCTCGGAATCATCAATCGCCTCGGCGATGTAGCTCGGAGCCCAATCGACCCCAATGACACGACCCCCATCGCCGACCTTCGAGCTGAGCTTGAAGCAGCCCTTTCCACGTCTGCAGCACACGTCGAGTATGGTCTTGCCCCTGAGCTCCGAAGCGCTTGGCAGAGTCATCTTGCTCATGCTCGCAAACCCATACTCGAATTGCTTACCGCCATAGTATTCCGCCATCGTTGGTGGACGATTAGCCTTGCGGTTCCTGAATCCTGCACCGCCTGCCATGTCAATTCCCAGCGCGCCTTCCACATATCTCTGTGCACGCTCGTCGACAGAACCGGAGAGATCCATGCTGCCGGCATCCATGGCTTCTTCGGCATTCAGATCGAGGGCGCGAACGCGCTCGGAGAGGTTGCGGCGATGCGTATCAACCTGTAGCTCGTCGTTATGCGCATAGTAGCTTTCGTTGCCATAATGGGCGATAAACTGCGTAGTAGCCTGGCGCGTCGTAAGCTCTGCCACAAACACGAGCATCTCGCGGGCATTCTTCCAAACCTTCTCGATAAACTCAAAGCCGTTGTCTATCTTGACATTGGCTTCCTTGACGAGCGGGTCAATACGGTCGACTTCCTCACGATACCCGTCGCTTACAATCTTGAACGCATCGGGACCCACAAGCTTGTTTTCCATCTGGCACAGCTTGACCAAACCCTTGAGTCTGTTGATAACGAGATTTTCCTTACGCTCGTAAGAAGGCTTCGCCGTCCCAGATGCGACCTTCCTTGCAAGGCGCGTCTCGCGGTCGGACGCCACGGCGCCAACCGTCTTCTCGACATCTCCCCCATCGAGAAGCGGCTGTTTTTGCTCGCGCAGAATATCGCGAAGCGCAATCGCCGTCTCCTCCTGCTCGAGGGCTTGCATGCATGAGGCAGAAAGTGCATCCAGCATCAAGCCAAGCAGCGCAACACGCTCGTCAAATTCAGCCTCGCGCGCGCGTGCTTCAATCTCGTAGCTCGCCTCGCCCGCCAAGATACTCATGACCTGATAATCGGAACGGTATTTATCGAAGAGGTTGTAATAGACAGAGAACCTGTCTGCGATGTCTTCATCGCGCAAGAACTGCCCTATCAGATCACGGCCCACCTGCTTTCCCATCTCTTCATACAACGAGATGGTCTCTGCCAGGTCTTCCCAGCCACGCGCGGTTACAAAGCTCTTGCCGCCGCCCGGCTTGGACTCCACCAAATAGAAGCAGTCCGGTTTTGCCTCCAAGAACGTGGTGACAACCGGGTGTATGCCCTTTTCGGATGCATAGCGTTTCCACGCGCTGTACTCCGGCTCGACTTCGATTTCGCGCAGGCGGTCGAGCGTGACGATATCGAATTCGTGTACGGACTTGTTGTATTCGGGCGGGTTGCCAGCGCACACGATAATCCAATCATGCGGAATACGGTGGCGTCCAAATGTCTTAAATTGCAGGAACTGGAGCATAGAAGGATAGAGCGTTTCGGAGACGCAATTGATTTCGTCGAGGAAGAGGATGCCCTGATGAAGATCGGTCTCCTCCATATAGTCATATACCGCAGAGACGATTTCGCTCATGGTGTATTCGGACGACTCGTATTCGAACCCTTCGAATTCTCTATGCACAATACGCGGCAGGCCGAGCGCGCTTTGGCGCGTATGGTGCGTCATCGAATACGAAACGATGCCGATCTCGAGATCCTGCGCGATCTGCTCCATGATCGCCGTCTTGCCAATGCCCGGAGCGCCAATCAGAAAGATAGGCCGCTGCCGCGACGGGCTGATTCTGTACATGCCTGCATCATCTTTAGCAAGATATGCCTCGACGGTGTCTTTAATCTGGTCTTTCGCATCTGCAATATTCATACTCGAAACCTTTCCTATACCCCCCGAAGGGCACACTTAGCCTTGCGTTCTAACCCTGCTCTTGAATCTGTTTATTCCTTCTTCGTCTATGACAACCTTCATCGCCCAGGGCGGCACCGAAGGCATATGAGTTGAGCCCGTATCGAGGAACACGAACGCCACATCGTAGGGCGGCATCGCCTCCGGAAAACTTCCAAATCCATCGGTGAAGTACAGCAGCCCCTGCAAATCCTCGAGCTCACCGCGGTCTTGCAAATCGCTCACATAATCGAACACGGGCCGAAAGTCCGTTCCTCCAAACCCGCGAACATAGAATTTTTCGAGATACGCTTCCATCTCTTGGACGGTCGTGATTTTTGTATCGGCTTGAATCTTCGCATCGCATTGAATGATATGGACATTCACTTTGCTGCCGAATTCCTGCGATTGCATGAGAATTGCGAAGGTGTGCTCAACAAAACGTTTGCACAAGCTGCCGCTCACGGATTCGGATGTGTCGATAGCGATGACAAAATCGCGCACGCGATTGGTCTCCATGTACTCAAGCGGCTCGACCAACGGCATATTGCCGTAGAGCTTGAGCCCATAGGTGTAGAAGATATAGTCGAACTCGTCATCGTTAATGCGCATATCCTCGGAAAGCGTTGCAAATCTACGTAGGAAATCGCTGTAATCGTAGGTTCGGCGATTCGAAATCGAGAGGCTCGAAATGAGTCCGCGCGCCTCGTTTCCCCACTCCTTCGAGAACGTCTCAAGGTTCATCTCAATCTGCTTGGCAATTTCTTCCCACTCTTTTTCCTCTTGGGAATCAGGATCGTTGATCTCTTCTTCGAAATCATCCGCGCTTCCCTCGCCCTCGAGCTCGTCGGTGGATGAATCGATGCCTTCGCCGTCATCATTGCTGCTTGCATCCTCAGCGTCTTCATCGTCAGCGCCTTCTGCCCCTTCGTCGTCATCCGCAGAGGAATCTTCCATCTTTTGGTCCGCATTCCGATTGGTCAGGCTCTCTTCTCCGAGCTGCTGAATTGCATCTTCGCTTGGAGAGGCATCGTCTTCGCCCGCATCATCTTGCTCGGCGATTTCCTCGATATCGCCCGGTCTCTCCTCGCCTTCCTCGTCGTTAAACGCCGGCCAAGATTCGTGATTGTCACGTTCAAAGAGAGACTGCATCTCCACGATCTTCTCTCTCGTGAAATCAAAATAGCCGCTGCTTCCCGGGCTCTTTATGGTTCGATCGAAAAGCTGGTAAAGCTTTGCGGGCATAAGCGGCCCGGTCGCTTGTCGCAATTCCGAAAGATACTGCTCACGCAGCTTGTCCTCTTCGCTTACAAAGCGCGTGGCACACATCTCCATTGCCACGCTTTCGACCATGACATCGCAGGCGAGCGACCATGCTTCGCGATTGTTATGGATCTCATCGTACGGGTGACGGAACACGCAGTGTAAAACGAGGTGAAGGTAATCCCTTACGGCCTCATCGAATGACTGCTCGAACCTATTGAGAACGTCGAAAGGCTCGAAATAGACCTTCTTTCCATCCGTCGAAAACGGATAGCGCGAGCTCACGTGCACTGGCTCGAGCGCCATGCGCCACAGTGCCAGGTCGAGAAACCGAAACTTGAGCATGAGCTGTACGCGGCACTCTTCGATAATGTCCTGTGCGAGCTGGGCCGCACGGTTATATCGTTCTGTTTTCTGATCGATGATCTCTGCCATGCACTCCCCTACAGATCGAAGTCTATTGCGCTCGAATTGAAAAAGCGTCGCTTGATCTCGAGCAGATAGCCCGTCATGGCCGCGTCTTGCAATTTGCCAACCCTATCGATTACTGCAAGCAGGTTATCTTTGGTGAGCAAATCTAGATCAAGAAGGTCGTCGATTGCATCGCGGTCGTCGTGGCGGGCGCACGCAACGCATATCTCTTCGAGATTATCAGCAATGACCTGCGTAAGCATAATTTTATTGTTGTTGCTCATGAGCACCGGGTCGGTCAGACGGTCCAAGGCGAGCTTGGCTTGTCCGTATACGTCGAATTCGACAGTCCTGTCGCGTCTGTCGAATTCGTGCATGTTTACGATTGCGCTGTCGTAGTGCTTGAACATCATCACGGGGTCAATCGCACTGCTCAAATTGAACGCAAGTTGAATCTCATGTGTACTGCGCGGCGCATCAGGAAAATACAGATCAAAGCTGTCGTGGCCGTCAATTGGTTCTTCAAGATCGACATGAAAATGCTCGACGAGACAGTCAACACTCAACCCGCGCATCCCAACCCTGTGGATGCGCGTGCTCAGATACAGCTCTTTCAGATGACGTGCTCCACCGAATGCATAAGGATCAATCGCCGTCACGTCGTCTGGAATGCGCACACTCGGCGTGCCGTCTGCATAGACAACAACATGTGCACCGCCGTGCTCGCGTCGCTCGCACAGAAGCCCCGGCACGGAAAAGAAATGTTCGCTTCCCTCTTCGACTTCGATGGACTTGAGCGATGGCGCAACATCCCCGTTGTGCGCGCCATGCGTAACAAGCGCGCTGTCGCCCAGACGTCTTAGAGAACGCGGAATGAGGACTCGTTCCAGAGAGGTGTCGAGAAATGCTTCGTTGCCAACCTCTTCGAGAGTCGATGGAAAATCCGCCCGGGCAAGATCATGGCAATCGCGAAACGCCGCATCCCCAATTTTGCGCAGCCCTTGCGGTAAGTGCACTTCCACGATGTGCAGATGATGTGCAAATGCCTGCGGCTCTATCTCGAGCGTTCCCTCGAGCACCGTATATTCGCGGGCTTCATCATCGAGCATGCGCACAAAGTGCTTGCCCTGGGATGTATTGCGGTACAGCCCTCCAAACTGATCGAGCTCGAGAATGCCGCCAGGGGCAATCGTGAAACTTGCGTCTTCACCAGAAAACGTGAGTGCGGTATCCGACGCAACAGTGCGCCCGAGCGTCTCGAGCGTCGTCGGCGCAACAAGTTGCGTGAGACCCGAGCCGGTGAAGGCATCGTCGCCTATTGTCTTGAGACCTTCGTTCAATGTCGCCTGCTCAAGCCGACGGCAGCGAAAAAAGGCTCGAGCACCGATGGCCTGCAGCGCCCGTGGAGCGTCGAAACGCTCGAGGCCCGAATACGAAAACGCATGCTCTTCGATAGTCGTGACACTCTGCGGCAATACGACTTCCTTGAGCTCGCTGTGATTTGCGAATGCCTTAATCTCTATGGTCTCGCAACCTTCGGGCACAACAAAGCTTTCGCAGGGAACTGCGAGCACGCGTACATGCCTGCCCTCGTGAGCAAAGATGGCCTTGCCGTCGCTTGTGAGATGCGGATTGTTCTCGTCGATAACCACGCGCTCGAGCTTGCTCTTTTGGAACACGCCCGGAATGAACTCCTCGATGGAGGCGCCGAGCTTGAGATAGCGGAGCTCTCCCACATCGAAAACGTTTGAATACACGCGCGTCTGTTTTCCGGGCAGAGCAAGCTCTTTCAGATTCGTGCAACCGCGGACCCAAGAGGAATCGTAGGTATCGACACCATATGGCAAGACAAGCGACTCGAGATTCTTGCACACTCTGAATGCACATGCGCCGATAATTCCAATAGTGTTCGCGCAAATGATTTCGCGGACGGACTCCAAATACGAGCACGCATCGACGGCAAGTTCGAATACTGGCTTTCCATCGATTGATTCAGGAATGCTGAGCGTCTCTTCGGCGGTCCTGCAGCCGATAATGCGAACATAGGTGTCGTCCACGAGCACGTACGACCAAACGGTGCCTTTGTCTGTCGTATACTCGAGCTCCTCGGAGCGAGCATCTTCGTCGGCCTGAATCGCCTGCAGCTTGCCCGTTCGCACATGCGCGATGATTTTTTCCATCTGCACAATCTGCTCTAGACTTGCCGATCCATCGCTGAGCGCCATGATGTATGAGCCTCTCGATATACCAGATTTGCATATGGTGTGCATGATACAAGGCAAAAACTGAAGAGACAACTGTTTCTATAGTTTTATCAGTTATCTATAGTTTTATTGGGTACAATTTGAAGAGAGTGAAAGCGTCGCTCAAGCACTCTATGTCAGTGAACGCAAGCTGCTATTTGCCATTGCGCGCAGGGAGGCCATCGCCGTAGCAGTTGCCCTGCTCGGTGTTTTGTGACTTTTGCGAGTTATCCGAGCCGCCACATGCGCTCAGAGCGAAAGCTCCAAAGCACATGGAAAATGCAAGAATAAGGGATACGATAATCCGCGAAACTGTTGTCGTGGCCTGGCCTTTGCCGAACGATAATGTGGTGTCTAAGCTAGCAAAACCATAACTTTTATGCAATTGTAAAAATTCTACAAATGTAAATATTTGTTGTATGCAGCGGAATTGACGTCCTACACAAGCGCTGCAAGTTCATCAACGAGCTCCCCGAAATACCTGAGCGCATCTGCGATGGGAGCTGAGCTTGCCATATCAACGCCCGCACCCTTGAGCAACTCGATAGGCGTCTTGCTCGACCCGCCGGAAAGAAAGCCGAGATAATCATCGACAGCGGAGGCACCTTCTCTGAGAATGCGATTCGAAAGCGCGATTGCCGCTGAAAACCCCGTCGCATACTGGTACACATAATACTGATAGTAGAAGTGCGGAATTCGCGCCCATTCAACGGCTATCTCTTCGTCGATCACAATGCCTGGTCCAAAGTAATCCACATTGAGCTGACGGTAGATGTCGCTGAGCACCTCCGCGGTAATCCCCTCTCCGCGGGCGGCGATCTCGTTTGCCTTCAACTCAAATTCCGCAAACATCGTTTGACGATATATCGTCCCCCTGAATTGCTCGAGAAAATGGTTGAGTACGTAGGCTCGCTCGGCCGGGTCGGTGCGCGTTGCGAGCAGATACTGCGTCAGCAATGCTTCGTTACAGGTTGAGGCGACTTCGGCGACAAAAATGACGTAATCGGAATATACGCTCGGCTGGTTTTGGCAGCTGAGGTACGTATGAATGGAGTGCCCCATCTCGTGGATAAGCGTGTAGACATCGTCGAGCTTCCCTTGGAAATTCAGCAGCATCACGGGATGCATGCCATACCCACCAGCAGAATATGCACCGCTGCGTTTGCCAGGTGTCTCGTAGACATCAACCCAGCGCTCCGAGAGTCCCTTGCGCACGAGCGCAAGATAGTCTTCTCCCATGGGTTCAAGCGCCTTGAGAATAAGTTCGCATGCCTGTTCATAGGTGAATTCCATATCGACATCCTCGACGATGGGCACATATAAATCATAGAAATGGAGTTCATCGAGCCCCAGCGCTCGTTTGCGCAAATCGACGTATGAGTACATAGGAGCAAAGTGTTCGCGAACCGTATCGATGAGATTGCGATAGACCTCAGTCGGCACCTCAGTTGCATCGAGACAGTAATCCAAAGAACTCGGATACTTGCGAACATCCGAGAAGAACTTGAGCTGTTTTATCTGAGCGCCGAGCATCGCAGCAGCAGTATTGCGGAACTGCCCATATGCGGCATACATGCTCGCGAATGAGCTTTTCCTCAGCTCGCGATCTTCGGACATCATAAGCGGTATATAGCTGCCATGAGTCACGCAATGCGCTTGCCCATCTGCGTCTACTGCATCTTCGAAAGCAAGGTCGGCATCATTGAAGAGCGAGAATATGTGCTCGGGCTGCATAGCCATGTCGTTTGCCCGTGCCAAGATGAGCTCTTCATCATCGCCAAGTACATGTTCGCGACGACGAAAAATCATATGCAGCGCCCTGCGGTACAGCTCGAGTTCGGGACATGCGCAATAGAATTCACTCATTGTCTCGTCGTCGAGCTTGAGCAACTCGGGGGCAAACCAGGCACACGCGCTTGCAATCTCCGTATACAGGGCCATAACCTGCGCGGAATAGTCTTGATACAGCGCATTGCGCGTATCTTCATCAGCCTTACGTTGCGCATAATTTACGAGCTTGCCAAAGGCAACGCTTATCTCGTCATCAATGCGCAGGTACGAGAGCAATTCCTGCGGAGATTGCGAAACCCTGCCTTGGAATGCTGCTATAACCTCGGGATAGCTCTTTGCCTGTTCGAGAGCGGCAAGGAAATCGTCATCGCTCGCAAACATGCTGCTTAAGTCCCATCGATATTGCTCTTCGATTTGATCTCGCGATTCGAATATCATTTGCGTGCCCCTTAATCTGATGCGTGATTTGATGATTTGAGCATCCTAGCAGATGAGTCGGCAGAACGTCCCCCGCGTGAGTTTGCATGGCGTGGTTCTTCGTGACTCATTTTCGGGCGGGCGAAAGCCCCGCCCCTGCTCTCAAGAATTGGTTCACGAAGAACGTCATGCCAACTCATCAAACACTAGAAGCCTCGCATTGATGTAAGATGATGCAGCTATGAATAACGCACCCATTGGCATATTCGATTCCGGTTTTGGCGGGCTGACCGTTGCTCGCGCAATCCACAAGCGACTTCCCAGAGAATCACTCGTATTCTTTGGCGATACCGCGCGATGCCCATATGGACCACGCGAGCTAGATGAGGTCCGAGGTTTTGTACGGGAAATCTGCAGCTGGCTCGTCACACAAAACGTCAAGATGATAGTAATTGCCTGTAATACGGCAACCGCAGCCGGGCTCGCACTCGCGCAAATGGAGTTCAATGTGCCTGTTGTGGGCGTCGTGGAGCCTGGCGCCCGTGGCGCTGTGCGCATGACGCGCAACCGCAGAGTTGGCGTCATCGCCACTAGAGCAACCGTCAATTCCGGTATCTATTCCAATACAATCCGTAACCTCGATGCAGGCGTGACTGTTTTTTCGACTGCAACACCGAGATTTGTCGAAATAGTCGAGGATGGCATACGCAAGTCGAACAGCCCCATCGAGCGACTTACAGCCGAGGCAAGCGACGTGTATCTTCGCCCGGCGTTTCAGGAAATCGCGCGTGACTACCTCGACCCAATCAAGAAAGCCGACGTCGACACGCTTGTCCTTGGCTGCACGCATTACCCTGTGCTCGCCCCGCTTATCCAGCAAGCTGTGGGAGAAAACGTGTCACTTATCTCTTCGTCTGAAGAGACGGCAAAAGAGGTTGTCGAGACTCTTACCTACAGAGACCATCTCGCAGATGGAAGCCTTCCCGCCCACAATGTGTTTTTCACGACCGGCAAAGATTTGGACGACTTTCGGCAAATTGGCGGGCATATTTTCGGGGAGCCAATTGACGAGCTCGAATACGTCGATGTGTAGGAAATTGAATACTAATCGAGGAGTGTCATGACTGTGAATATCGGGCTCGGCCGTTCGTACGGACGTACTCCAGAGCAAAAACGCCCAACTAAGATAACGCGGCATTTTCTTGATTCAGCCGCTGGATCATGTTTAATCGAAACGGGCAACACCAAGGTTCTTTGCGCTGTCACAATCGAAGAGCGAGTCAAATCGTGGCGCAAGGGGAGCAATCTTGGTTGGGTCACCGCCGAATACGCAATGCTCCCAGCCGCAACAGCGCGCCGCAATACGCGCGAGCGGCTCACGCGCAAGGGCCGCAGCATGGAAATTGAACGTCTCATCGGCCGAAGCTTGCGCACTGCAGTCGACATGAGTGGTCTAGGCGGCGAGGTCACATTCACGATCGACTGTGATGTTTTGCAGGCAGACGGCGGTACGCGCACGGCATCTATAACGGGCGCATGGGTTGCCTTGCACGATGCCATCGAGATGTGGAGAAAAGCAGGCAAGATTGCCGGCAACCCGCTGCTTGACCAGGTCGCGGCCATCAGCGTAGGACAAGTCGATGGGCGTGTTCTGCTCGATCTCGACTACCAAGAAGACTCTCGTGCAGAAGTTGACCTAAACCTCGTCATGAACGGATCAGGCGAAATCATTGAGATTCAGGGGACGGGTGAGCAATGCCCATTCTCGCGAGACAAACTCAATAAGATGATTGACATCGCCAGTATTGGCATTGAGGGATTGCTCGAAGAACAGCGTCGGGCTATCGAGGAGTAAGACATGGCAGAAAAGACCGTTGTTATCGCGACGAACAACGAGCATAAGCTCGAAGAGATTTCGCGTATGCTTGCACCAGTCACGGGTTGGCATTTTGTGAGTCTCGGGAGCTGCGGGGACTTTCCCGAACCCGTAGAAGATGCCGATAATTTTGAGGGCAACGCTCGCATCAAGGCATTAGCAGCATGCAAAAACACAGGGCTTGCAGCGCTTGCTGACGATAGCGGGCTCGAAGTCGATGCACTGGATGGCGCACCGGGCGTTTTCTCAAGCCGCTTTGCAGGAGAAGACGCGAGCGATGCGGATAACAACGCGAAGCTCCTAAAGTTGCTTGTGGATGTGCCCGAGGAACAACGTACCGCACGCTTTGTCTGCACGCTCGTATTCGTCGATACGGATGGAAGCGAGCTTGTCGCCCACGGCACGTGCGAGGGCAAAATCGGCTACGAGGAGAGAGGGATGAACGGTTTTGGGTATGACCCGCTTTTCGTTAGCGACGATTGCGACGGGTTGACGACTGCCGAGGTAGCACCCGAAAAGAAGGATGCGATTTCGCACCGCGGTGAGGCCTTACGCCAATTTATTCGCGAGTTCGAAAAGCGCGCATAAAGTTCTCGACACAAGAGCAGGTAATTCTGCTAGACTATCCCACGCGCGAAACGCGTGTGCCGATGTAGCTCAGCTGGTAGAGCACCGCACTCGTAATGCGGGGGTCAAGAGTTCGAGTCTCTTCGTCGGCACCAGAAAAACATGGAGCCAGGACATCAATTTGTCCTGGCTTTTTGTGTTACTTGCCCTCTCGGTAGAACAACATGAGCGCAAGCGAGCACATGTTGAACACCGCAACACACAAAAGCATTTGCTGGAAGCCCACCATTCCCGTGCCCTGAGTAATAAACCCAACGAGTATGGCCGGGGCGATGGAGGTGCCAATCTGGCGAATGAGCGTAATCGTCGCGATGGCCGACGTGCTCTCAGATGGTTCCGTATTCTCAAGAATCATGTAGTTTGTCGGTGCGCCCATGGCAAAACCCATGCCAAAGCCGACAATGGCTAGGCATACGATCATCATAACAGGCATCGCCAGCGGCGCACCAACAAACGCCAGCAAAATATATCCGAGCACCATAAAGCATAGCCCGAACATAAGGACCGGTTTCGCACCAAGCCGATCGATGAAGCGTCCGGCAAGCGGCGGTCCAACAATTGAAAAGATACCGATTGCCGCCACGTAGTAACCGCCGTCGCCAGCCTGAAGCCCAAAGGTGAACTCCACAAATTCCGGAATAACCGACATGCTAATGATGGAGCATCCGATGAAAAACGAGACAAGCATAGTTATGACAATCTGCCTGTTATGAAAGTAGGACATATTGAATACCGGATCACTCGCGCGTCGTTCCACATATATAAAAGCGGGAATGATAAGAACGGCAACGAGCAGCGGAATCCATGTGGCCGGCTTTGCAATAGTCGCCAAGAAATCGAAGAAATTGATATCCTTGATTCCCAGCAGCAGCATAAGGACAAATAGTGTGAACAGCACAGAGCCCGCTATGTCGAGTTTACGGCTTTTATCCCCAAGATTATTGGGCAGGAACACCGCTGCGCCCGCAACCAACAAGACGCAAAATGGCACAGCAACGAAGAAGAGCGCGGACCATGTTCCACCACCTAAAATCCCGAGAATCGCACTTCCTACAACGGCTCCAAGCACATTGGAAATACCTGCTACTGCCGCCGCAATTCCGAGAGCCACACCGCGCTTTTCCGCAGGAAAGGACGTGCCGATCTCGGCATTGGCTACTGGGATCATGCCGCCCGCCCCAAGTGCCTGCGCAACTCGTCCCACAAGGAGCATAGCAAAACTGCCGGCATGCTCGGAGACACCGCATATGATGGAACCGATTCCAAATATCGAGACGCAAATCATGAAGACGCGCTTGCGCCCGTGCATATCCGCGAGTTTTCCAATCGTAGGAATGAGCGCTGCATAAAAGAGCGTGTATATGTTGATCATCCAAATTCCCGCTGCGCTGTCGATGCCAAGGCTTGCCTGGACAACAGTGCGCGCGGGGATAACCATGCCAACATATAATCCGCCAACGAGCAACCCGAGGAGATACACCACAAGTATCGCACCATAACGGGGCCCCTGGTCCGATTCTGCGCCATGCGATATCAACTGAATCATCTCCTTTACGCGTTCGCCCCAATGCGGACGCAAGGCAGAAGTATAATGATTTCCCAGTACGATTGAGTTCCAGGATGCTCAAGCGCACATTGACGACAACGAACCTCGTGACAGGAGACAAGCGGTGAGGGTTATCCAAGCAAGCGTTATTTGCGAGGCAGTGAAGGAGCTGTGCATTCGCGCGAATTGCGTCATGAACGACACATTGCTTGGCGCTTTGCAAACAGCGCAGCAAGAGGAAAGCTACCCCGTCGCAAAGACAACGCTTGGATGCATGCTGCAAAACGCTCAAATCGCACGCAATGACATGGTGCCAATTTGTCAGGATACGGGTGCAGCCTGCGTTTTTGTGGAGCTCGGCCAAGACGTTCATATCGAGGGCGGATTGCTTGCCGACGCCATTAACGAAGGTGTTGCCCAAGGCTACGTTGAAGGCTGCCTGCGCAAATCGATGGTAGACGACCCACTCCGTCGCGTGAACACGCAAGACAATACCCCGGCACTCATCACAACCGATGTGGTCGAGGGCGATAGCCTCAAAATAACGCTTGCACCCAAAGGGGCTGGGTCAGAAAACATGGGGCAGCTCAAGATGCTCAAGCCAGCAGATGGAATCGAAGGCGTGCGCGACTTCGTGCTCGATGCCGTGCGACATGCTGGCCCCAACCCCTGTCCCCCCATTATTGTCGGAGTGGGCATCGGCGGAAACTTCGACCATGTTGCATCACTCGCAAAACGTGCGCTCCTACGCCCCATAGGTGCTTCGAATCCAGACCCGTTTTATGCGCAACTCGAACGCGAGCTTCTTAAAGAGATCAATAGCTTTGGCACGGGCCCCGCGGGTTTCGGTGGAAAAACTACAGCACTCGCTGTAAACATCGAGCAGGCGGCGACGCACATCGCATGTTTGCCTGTTGCCGTCAATATCAATTGCCACGTCGCTCGTCACGAAGAGGTGGTGCTGTGATGAACGCAGATGCTCCCCTGCACATCGAGGGCTTGCTGACAGCAGAGCAACTCGAATCGCTTGCCGCTGGAGATCAGGTGCTCTATACGGGCACAGTTCTCACGGCGCGCGACGCTGCGCATAAGCGCCTCGTCGAGCTCATCGATGCGGGAAAGAAGCTCCCTATTGACATCGAGGGCGCCATCATCTATTACGCAGGTCCCGCGCCGGCAAAACCCGGATATGCCATTGGACCCGTCGGGCCAACATCGAGTTATCGCATGGACCCCTACGCTCCTAAGCTGCTTGACCGCGGACTGCGCGCCATGATAGGCAAGGGCGCGCGAAGCCAAGAAGTGGTAGACGCGATTGTGCGCAATCATGCCACCTACTTTGCTGCGATCGGCGGAGCAGCAGCGCTCATCGCAAAGAGCGTGAAAAGCGCGGAGATAATTGCCTACGAAGATCTGGGAACAGAGGCCATTCGCAAACTCGAAGTCGTCGACATGCCGTTGACCGTCGCGATAGATTGCCGCGGCGGCAACGTATACGAAGACGGACCAGCGCAGTACCTTGCATCAATCTAAAAAGTCCAGATTGCATGACGCAGTTCGCTTAGCAAAGCAAGTCTTCGTTCGGGGTAAGGCCGTAGCGCGCGCACACCAAACGGAGCTGCTCATCACTCACGAGAAACTGTGGGTCCTCACCGCCATTCGCAGCACGCGCTTGCAGGTAGATGCCACATGACTTCTCGACGGTGTGGACAAGTCCGAACGCCTCGTCAAAACTCGCCGCGCGAACCATGACGCCATGTTGAGTCCACACGCATACCTTGTACGCTCTCATGAGTTCGCATGTTGCCTGCGCAAGCTCCGGGCTACCAGGAATCATCCACGGCAAAACGCCGATTCCCTGCGGAAACACGATGATGCTTTCTGTCATCACCTTCCACAAAGCTCGCGTCCAAGTATTCATGTCCGCTGGAAGCAGCGTCGAAAGCGCGATGATATTCGGGCAGTGCGCGTGATAGACAACGCGGTTGGCTCCATCACTTACCTGCAGCGCGGTTTCGTACGTAGCCAGATGCGTCTCGAGCTCGCTTGAAGGACCTGCTCCCTCAAGCCCCCACGCAACGCGCCATGCAGCGCCTAAATTATCGACCTCAACGATACCAAAGGTCTGCGCCGGATCCAGCACGGCATTTCGCAGGTACTTGCCAGACCCCGTTATTAGAAAATGCGCGCCAGCAAGCGAGGGGGCGGGGTGCTCGAGCGAAATCCACGTGCCTTCGCGAGAGAAGCAGGCGCTGCAGGCATCGACATCTTCTTCGTCCATCCGATAGCTCAGATTGCCACCATTGGCCTCGTGCCATCCATGCGCAAAGGCATCTTCGCACAGACGAATAAAACCCTTTACGCATTCTAAATCTAAAACAGACACCCGTCCTCCAGTTCATCGCCCCGTACGCAAGAGACGTCCCATCAGAACCCCATCAAAACTAACGCCCCGGCAGTATGGCCGGGGCGAAATTCCTCAAGACAGATGTTCGTTATGCAGGAAGCAACGCTTCTGCAATCTGCACGGCGTTCAGAGCAGCGCCCTTACGAATCTGGTCCATAACCAGCCAGAACGCAAGACCGTTTTCGACCGTGGGATCATTGCGTACTCGTCCCACGTAGACATCATCAGTACCTTGCAACAGGCCCGGCATTGGGTACACGTTATTCGCCGGATCGTCCATCACGGTCACACCGACCGCTTTTTCAAAAGCCGCCCGCGCTTCTTCGGGCGTAACCGACTTTTCGAGTTGGACGTTTACGCTTTCTGCATGGCAGCGAAGCACGGGTATGCGAACTGCCGTCGGCGCCACCTGGATGCTTTCATCACCAAAGATTTTTTTGGTTTCGGCAACCATCTTCCACTCTTCTTTGGTGTAGTCGTCTTCTCGAAACACGTCGATGTGTGGAATAACGTTGAATGCAATCTGATCCGAAAACGCTTCGATGGTGAGTTCTTCTTCGTTGAGGAACTGGCGGGTCTGTTCGAAGAGCTCGTTCATCGCCTTCATGCCAGCGCCGCTCGCTGCCTGATACGTGCTCACAACGACGCGTTTAATTCCGCCGCCAAGATCGTAGAGCGGTTTGAGTGCTACGACCATCTCGATGGTCGAGCAGTTGGGGTTGGCGATAACACCGCTATGCCACTCGAGATCTTTTGCGTTGACCTCAGGTACCACCAGCGGAACATCCGGTTCCATGCGAAATGCGCTTGAATTGTCAATCATTACGCATCCAGCATCGACCACTGCCTGGCGAAATTCTTCGGAGGTGCTTCCACCGCAGGCGAATAAAGCGATATCGACGCCTTCAAAGCTCGTCGGAGTCATCTCCTCGACCGTGAGCTCAGCATTTTTGAACGGAACCTTGCTTCCGGCAGAACGCGCAGACGCGAGGGCCTTGACCTTGGAAGCGGGAAAATCTCTCTGCTCGAGCACTTTGAGCATTTCGCGGCCGACGACACCAGTTGCTCCTGCAACGGCGACAACGGGATTTGCGGGCATTTCCTTGTTCCAGGCCATAGGCATTCCTTTCGTTACGTGTTTTGCCACAAGTGTTGGTAATTATAGCGACATTGCACGAGCAAGTTTCGAAAGCGGCTGCACAATTAAGGTGAACTGTTCCTCCAATTCTGCAGCGAACGCATGAAACGAGCCTTCAGAACCAGATACATATTCGAGCTCGATTTCATGAATTGGAGCAGTCTTGCCGTTGCGGTGCATTTCTCCCACATCAAATGCAAGCTCCGCACGAAAACCCGCGCAAGCAAGCGCGCACTCATGACGCGTGAAGGCCGTGCTGCAAATTGGCACCGGCTCACCGGCAAGGAGACGTTCGCATACATCTTGTGGCGCACCTGCCTGGGGAAGCTTTTCAAGGCCTTCCTCGATACTTTGTGCGACAACCTCGAATTCGAGACGTGTCTTGCACGCCTCTGTGGATTCGGCAGACATCTTGAGACAGCACACGCTTGTATCGTTTTCTCGGCGAATGCGCAGTCCACCATGCATGGCGTACACGTCGCGCGCGGGCGTATCGTAATAGATTGCCTCCATGCGTATTTCACGCTGGACTTCTATCGCTTTCGAGACCGGCTCGGAAGACAATATGCTCTGGGCAAGCTGCGAATCTGCCATATCCCATTTATATTCGATTTCCATATTGCGTCTACTTTCCAGCTGATGCCATTCCGGCAGCCACACCGCTCGCCCATGCCCAATGCAGATTGAAACCCCCGCATCTGCCATCGACGCTCAGCGTTTCTCCTGCAGCGAAGAGCCCAGGGACGAGCTTTGACTCAAACGTAAGCACGTCGAATTCGTCTATGGCAGCTCCTCCCCGTGTTACCTGAGCTTTCGACGCATCCCCAAGCCCAGTAATCCGCACGCGGAAGTCCTTGGCAACCGCTACGATTGCAGGAATGCTTTCTGCCAACGCGGGAGCGGAAGGCTTGCATCCGGCCTTTCGCATAATTGCATCGTTGAGACGCGTGTGGAATACGCCGCTCAGAAGCTCGGAATACGTCGGTGGACTTGTTGCATACTCATTAGCACATTTGCACATATTTTCATACTTAATGCTTAACCACTCGCAGCAGTCTGTTTCTGTGACCTGGGGCAGAAAATCCATACCGAGCCAATCGCCAGCATCGACTTCTCGTGACATATCGAATATGACTATCCCCGAAAGCCCATAGTCTCGGAAGAGGACCTCGCCAAATTGCCATGCAAATGGCGCGGTATTCTCTTCGGTCTCGTATGCGCTGACCTTTGCATGAGCTCGTACGCCCGATAAACCCCGCAGCGGCTTAGTGTCTGTTTTTAGCGGGCAGAGCACTGGCTGGAGATGCGTAATCGTGTGCCCCACACGAGAAAGCAGAACACTGCCACCCCCTGTCGCTACGATGACGCGATCTGCAGCATAGCGTTTCCCATTGGAGCAGGTGATTTCGAAGCCGCCGCCTACAGGTTGCATATCGACAACTTCATGTTCGCAATGTGTCTCGACACCGAGGCGCGTGCATGCGGTACGTAGAACATCGAGCACAGTATTCGCAGAATTCGAGAGTGGATAGACCCTCCCGTCTTCCTCCTCCACCGTGAGAAGTCCGATCTTGTCGAAGAAATCAAGGACACGGTCCGCAGGATACGCTTCGATAAACGGCGCAACGTAGAACGGCTCGCGGTAATCTGTGGGTGAAACCTGCGTGTTCGTCAGATTGCATCGGCCATTGCCCGTTTTGAGTATCTTTTGCCCGACGCGCTTGCCTGCTTCGAGCACAACTACACGAGCGCCCGCCTGAGCAGCGGCAACAGCCGCAGCAAGACCTGCGGCCCCGCCGCCTATAATTGTTACGTTTCTCATACCCCAAGCATACACGAATCGCGCATAACGTGGCAGGCTCAATGAAACGTCTGTCCTGACCGACTCATCGCAGGGGCACGCTCGAGCGCGCCCGTATCCGCGCATCGGTCGGCCGCCTGCGCTGATAAACGCCAGCCCCAGTTTTATGCGGAGGCCAGCATCTCCTTTTGATTGCTGAACGCAACGGCGATCATGAGCTTGATGCGATTGAGCTGATTCACCTCGGAGGCACCGGGGTCATAGTCCACCGCGACGATATTGCTCTGGGGATATTGCCTACGCAGTTCCTTGATGACCGCTTTGCCAACCACATGGTTTGGCAGGCAGGCAAACGGCTGCGTGCAAACAATATTCGGCGTGCCGCTTTCGATGAGCTCGATCATCTCGCCCGTGAGCAGCCAACCCTCGCCCATCATATTGCCCAAGTCGATGACCCGCGATGCTCCTTCGGCAACCTGCTCGATATCGCCAAACGGCTCAAAACGCTTGGAGTCCGCAAGCGCCTTGCGGAACGGATCCCTTAGCTTCTCGAGCGCTTTCACTCCACCCATCGACGCAAGGAACTTCTTGAGGTTGGGTGTCAGCTCTTTATGGCGAAACGCCGGATTCAGGATGCCAAACATGAAGAAGTCGACGAGACCGGGGACATCCGCCTCGCAGCCTTCATTTTCGATAATCTCGACAATCTGATTGTTTGCCGTTGGGTGGAATTTCACGAGAATCTCGCCAACGACCCCCACGCGCGGCTTGCTTCCAAAGTTTTCGCACGGCAGCTCATCGAATGCGCGAACGATATCGCGCGCGCATTTCTTGACATCCCTCCAGCGCATTTCGCAAACGTTCTCTTTGACGTAATCCATCCACTTGCGGAACAGCCTGTTGGTGCTTCCGGGCACCGCCTCATACG
>CACZSV010000239.1 GCA_902783925.1 uncultured Coriobacteriaceae bacterium | reverse complement strand
GGTGTGCTTGACCTTGCCCACCATGGCAAAGACCTTGGTGCCCTTCGATCGTTCCGTACCGAGCTCGGCGTATTTCTCGCCGCCCTCGCGCAAGACGACGGGGATAGTCGCCAACGTCTCAACGTTGTTGAGCACCGTGGGCTGATCGAAAAGACCGCGTTGCACGCTGCGGATGTATTTTGCACGTGGTTCGCCCACGCGGCCCTCAATGGAAGCCATGAGCGCCGTGGACTCGCCGCATACGAACGCGCCGCCACCGCGTACGATGGAAAGCTCGAGCTTGTGCTCGCTTCCCATGACGCTCTCGCCCAGAATACCCGCAGCCATCGCATCATCGATGGCCTTTTGGATATGCTCGCGGGCAAGCGCGTACTCATCGCGAATATAGAGAATGCCCGTCTCGGCGCCAATGGCAAGCGCGCCAATCGCCATGCCCTCGATAACGGCATGCGGGCAGCCTTCCATGATCGAGCCGTCCATGAACGCGCCCGGATCGCCTTCGTCGCCGTTGCAGACGATGTATTTGGGGAAATTGTCGTAACCGGCGGCAGTGCGCCATTTACGCCCCGTGGGAAAACCGGCGCCGCCTTTACCGCGCACACCGCTCTTCTCGACTTCTTGAATGATCTCGTCAGGCGTCATCTGCAGGGCTTTCTTCAAGCCCTCGTATCCACCTGCGGCAATGTATGCATCGAGGCTCATGGGATCGATGACACCTACATTTTGCAGAACGACCTTGGTCTGACCTGCATAGAAGGGGTTATCCATCATATGCTCGAAGAAATCCTTGCCCTCGCGATACATCAGGCGCTTGACGGGCTCGCCTTCGATGGAATCGACGACAGCGGCCGCATCCTTAGCCTTGACTTTGTAGTACATCAAATCGCGCGGCATAAAACGCACGATAGGCCCGCTTTCGCACTGGCCCGAGCATCCCGCTCGCTCGACTTTCAGCTCAACGCCAACGTCCATACCCCGCGAAGCGATTTCCGCCTCGAGGGCATCGGCAAGCTCGAGCGCGCCATTTGCAATGCAACCTGTGCCGCAGCACACAATCAAGGTATCGGTGTTATTAGGCATCTTGCTCACCGTCCTCGTTTCGATAGTGCTCGACAATACCCGGCACGTCCTCGAGCTTGAGCTTATTGTGATAGACGCCGTCGACGAGCATAACGGGTGCCAATGCGCACGACCCCAGGCAGTTCACGAACTCGACGGAGAAAAGCCCGTCTTCGCTCGTCTCGCCCGGCTCTATGCCGAGTTCACGCTGCAGCCCCGTCTTCAGATTCATGGACCCGCGGATATGGCAAGCGGTGCCATTGCAGATCTTGATAATGTGCTTGCCTTTGGGCGTCAGCGAAAGCGCCTTGTAAAAGGTTGCCATAGAATACAGCTGCGCCTGCGAGCATCCCAGATGGTCTGCAAGCAGGCTCAATCCTTCTTCGGGAATGTAATTGAAGGTTCGCTGCATATCCTGCATTGCCGCAAGCGCGTATCTGCGATCGCGCGGATACCCAGCGATGATTTCCCGGATCCGTTCGGTTTCGACCATATGCATCATCCTCCGGCCACAAGTGGCGTCACGGCAACGCTGTCAGATTCGGTGAGCTTGGTGTTCATTCCGTCAAGATGTTCGATATGCCGGCCATTGACCATGATGATGACATCATCACCAAGACCGTCCCCTGCCTCGTTGAGAAGCAGGGGACGGAACTCTGGCCAGCGGTCGCTGAGCACGTGCATCAACGCGAGCACATCTTGGGGCGCTTCCAGCTCAAGTCTTCTAAGTCCAGTAACCGTGCGGTACGTGGCAAAAAACTTGACTAGCATGCTTGCTCCCTACAGGTTTACGTTCTCCAAGCTGAGCTCTTCGAGTTTCGCCTGCGTGGGCTCGCCTTCCTGCGTCCAGCCACGAGACTCGTAATAGTCTGCGAGCATGACCTGAAGCTCGCTGACCTTGCCCTTGGCAGGACCACTCGGCAGGGCTTCGCGCAGCAGACGCGGAGGCAGCGTATCTTTCTCGACGCCGGCAGCCATGTTGAAGCGCTTTTCGAGATTCCAAATACGCTCGCCTTTAAGCAGAATCTCCTCGTCGGTCTCATCCGAACCGACCGCCGCACGGTACTGCCCGGCAATCTCGGGAAGACCGATGGCGAAGGTCGTGAACAGGCAAATACCCGACGAATCGCAGAGAGCCGTAAGGTCCTGGAAGGTCTTGAGCATGGCGCCCTTGCCTTCGGTAACCTGCGGATCCATCTTGACGGGAAGACCAAGGACCTCAGGAGAGATCATGTATCCGCGCACATGGCATCCACCACGGTTGGACGTCGCGTACTCAAGGCCGATACCCTGGATGGCGCGGCCATCGTACGCAGGCATTTCCTGCTTCTTGGTGCTCATGGAAAGCTCGGGATGACCGTACTTTTCTGCCAGGCGATACGAGCCCAGACCGATAATCTTGCCAAAGCCCTCGCCGTCAGCGCACATCTGCGTGAGCTTGACCATGGCTTCGGCATCGCCAAAGCGCAGCGGGAACCCGATGTCCTCTTCGGGGATAGCGCCCATCTCGAAGAGCTCCATGGCGCAGGCGACGGTCGAGCCGAGCGTAATCGGGTCCATGCCTTGTTCGTTGCAGATGAAGTTCGCCTTGACAATCGCAGAGATGTCGTTGACACCGCAGGCGGCACCATAGCTCCAGCCGGCCTCGTATTCCGGGCCTTCGCCAAAGCCATCGAGATCGCCTTTGCCCTCAATCTTGGTCACGCGGCCGCAGGCAATCGAGCAGCCGAAGCAGCCTTGGTTCTTGACGAGATGCGTTGCAACCAGACGCTCGCCGCTCGTGTCATCAGCCTTATCCCAAT
>CACZSV010000238.1 GCA_902783925.1 uncultured Coriobacteriaceae bacterium | reverse complement strand
GGCGAGGAAGAAGGGCGTGAAGGGAGCGAAGAGCGTTGCTGCCTAGGCTAGCCCCTTGTCACACAAACTACCGAAGCCTCAAAAAATATTTCAGGTTTTGTTCACCCTCCAAGTTGGGACACCCAACTAGGAGGGTGTATTTTCATGGATTGAGATGGGAATATGGGCAAAATTACCAACATGTTTTGTCCATTGCCCCAAACTCGTAACTTTGGACAAAAAATGCGAAGGTCGCAAAAAAGGCCAGACAACTAACGGTGTCCGGCCTGCTGCTTTATGGTGGGCGATACTGGTTTCGAACCAGTGGCCTCTGCCGTGTGAAGGCAGCGCTCTCCCGCTGAGCTAATCGCCCGTAACTACAAGGGCCGCATGAGCGGCCCTGGAAAGAACTGGCTCCCCGGGTAGGATTCGAACCTACAACAACTCGGTTAACAGCCGAGGGCTCTGCCGTTGAGCTACCGAGGAATCAATCGGCGCTTTCGCGCAAGACGAAATTATAGCGGAACGAAACGATGGTGCAAGAAAAAAATCAAAATGACGTTCCTGTGTCGCAATGCAAATGTGAATGCGCTTAGCCAAAAGTCGCGTAGAATACCAAGCTATGATTCTTAACGTAGACAAGGTCACCAAATCATTCGGTACGCGCGTTCTCTTCTCCGATGTGTCGTTTCGCATCGAGGAGCGCGACCGCTATGCGCTCGTTGGTCCCAATGGGGCGGGCAAGACTACGCTCATGAACATCATCGCGGGGCTCGATTCTCCCGATGCCGGGCAGGTCGTCTTTGCGCGTGGGGCCCATCCGGGATATCTCGAACAAGAATCCATCGAGATGGAAGGGCATAGCGTCCTCGATGAAGTCATGACGAGCGTTGCCGATGTCGCAGCTATGGGAGAGCGTCTTGCCGAGCTCGAACAGGAGATGGAGTCTCTTGCGGACGAGAGCACGAATTCGCTGCTCGAGGAATACGGCCGCCTACGCAACCGTTTCGAGGCACGCGACGGCTACAACATCGAGTCGCAGGCCAGGCGCGTGCTCTTTGGCCTCGGATTTCACGAAGAAGACATGGAGCGCAGCACCGACGAGTTTTCCGGTGGCTGGCAGATGCGCATCGCGCTTTCAAAGCTTTTGCTGCGCCAGCCAGAGATACTGCTGCTCGACGAGCCTACCAACCATCTCGATCTCGAGAGTGTGCGATGGCTCGAGAATTTCCTCAAGAGCTATCGCGGCGCCGTGCTCGTGGTAAGCCATGACCGTGCATTCATGAACGGGATGGTCGATCACGTCGCGGAAATCGCAAATGGCAAACTCAATATCTTCACGGGCAACTATGACGCCTATATTCGTCAGCGCGACGAGCAGCGCGCGCAGCTTCTCGCCATGAAAGAGGCGCAAGATAAGGAAATCGCCCATATGGAGGCCTTCATAGAGAAGTTTCGCTATAAGGCAACCAAAGCCAAGCAGGTGCAAGACCGCGTCAAAAAGCTCGAGAAGATAGTCCGCATCGAGATCCCGGAAGAAAAGAAACGGGTGCGCTTCGAATTTCCGCAGCCTGTGCGCACAGGGGATAACGTCGTTCATATTGAGGGTGTTTGCAAATCCTTCGGCGACAAGCGCGTCTATACGGGGCTCGATCTCGATATATGGCGCGGTGACAAGGTTGCGCTGGTCGGGCCGAACGGTTCGGGCAAGTCGACACTGCTCAAGATGATTGCCGGCGCGCTTGCCCCCGATGCCGGCGTGATCGAATACGGTGCCCATGTCGCTCTTTCGTACTTCGCCCAGCACCAGCTCGAAGAGCTCAACTTGCGAAATTCCGTCTTCGCCGAGCTCGACCAGGCGGCAGGCGGTTGGACGCAGACCCAGGTGCGCTCGCTGCTCGGCGCGTTTCTCTTCAAAGGCGACGATGTCGAAAAGAAGGTGAGCGTGCTCTCCGGAGGAGAAAAGGCACGCCTCGCGCTTGCCAAGATGCTCGTTTCGCCATCCCCTTTGCTCTGCCTCGACGAGCCCACCAATCACCTCGATATTTCCAGCGTGGATATTCTCGAACAGGCGCTGCAGAGTTTCGAGGGCAGTTTCGTGCTCATCAGCCATGATCGCCATCTTATTCGCAATTGTGCAAACCGCATCATATACATTGATGGCGGCGAAGCCACCGATTACCCGGGTGATTACGATTACTTTCTCTATAAGTCTGGTCAGGTGGATATCAACGGGAAGCCGCAGGAGCCGAAAGGCAGCACGAGCGCCCGCAAGCTTTCTGCTCGTGACAAGACCATGCAGACAGAGAAGCAGGCTTCCCAAGCTGCAGCTCCTCAAGATGGAAAGCCCAGCATTCCTGTTAACCGTCTCGGGCGGCGTGGCAGCGCCACAACTGTGACGGCCGAAAAAGGGTCTGCTCCCAAGACAAAGGAGCAGAAACGCGCCGAAGCCGAAGCCCGCAACCGCGTGTACCGCAAGCTCAAGAATGAACGTGCGCGCGTCGCCGAGCTCGAAAACCAGATGGAAATAGACGACAAACGCCATGAGGAGCTCATCGCCCTCATGGCCGACGAGAACCTCTACGCGGATAAAGAGCGCTTCGACGCCGCTATGAGCGAGTACGGCGAGCTCAAACAGCGCATGGCGCAAAACGAGGCGGAATGGCTCGAGCTTTCCGCTGCTATCGATATGGAATTACAACAGATGGAAGAGCAATCATGAGCAACGGCATCATTACGCAAATCATCCAGATCGTCCTCATGATCCTCGCGTTTATCCCCGCGATTGTGCTTCATGAATGCGCGCATGGATACGCGGCGTACAAGCTCGGCGATCCCACGGCTAAGAATGCAGGTCGTATAACGCTCAACCCTGCAGCTCATGTTGATCTCTTTGGGACGATAATCCTGCCGGGCTGCCTCATCGCAATGTCCGTGCTCGGCGGAGGGCTCGGTATGATGTTTGGTTACGCAAAACCCGTACCGTATAACCCCCGCAATTTCAAAGACATCCGGAAAGGCGAGCTCATCGTGGGCTTGGCGGGCCCCGCGAGTAATTTGGTTATGGCGCTCATTGGCGCCGGGATTGCCTGGGGCGGCATATTTCTGTATCAGGGTCTTTCACAGATACCGGAAATCGGGTTGTATGTCTGGTATTTCGGAACGTACTTCTGCACGGTCAATCTCTGCCTCGCGTTCTTCAACCTTATTCCGCTGCCACCGCTCGACGGGAGCTCGATTATCGCTGTCTTCTTGAGCGATAAAGCGCTGCGGACCTACTATAAGGTCCAGCAATACTCGATGTTCATTCTCCTGCTCATCATTCTCGTGCTTCCGTATTTTACCCATGTCGACATCATCGGCATCTACCTCAATGCGACGGCCGGGCGCCTCGCCAGCTTCCTTTTGCCGATCTAGCGAATGCCGTGAGACGTATGTCCCTTTCCGCAGCTGAAATACAGGCAATAGCAAATCAGGGCATACGCCCGCGTTCCGACGCGCGCGTGCTTTTGATCGTTACTATTCTCTTGTTCGTGGTTTCGTGTGCGGTGCGCATATGGCTTGCGAGCTATCCCAAGGGCATCGGCGTGCTTCCCGACGAGATCCGCTATCTCAATTTGGCTTCGAGCCTATTCAACGATGGATCCCTCATACAGCGCGGTGGCATGTCGAGTTTCCAGAAGATACTCTACCCGCTCTCGATTATCCCTGCC
>CACZSV010000237.1 GCA_902783925.1 uncultured Coriobacteriaceae bacterium | reverse complement strand
TGCTACACCATACCCCATCGGATCAATCCCGCTGGCTGGGCGGGCTAAAGCCCGCCCCTACGAGCACGCTACACCACACCCCATCGGATCAATCCCGCTGGCTGGGCGGGCTAAAGCCCGCCCCTACGAGCACGCCGCTAATTGACGAGCTTGGAGTCTTCGACGCGGGCGATATACCAGTTAAGAAACGCGATAAGCGGTCTGCGCAGAGCCAGGCCGAGAATCGCCATGGGAACGATGAAAATCGCCAATTCACCCATCTCAATCCAGAAGTCGTTCTGATATATGCCCATCATCGCTGCGCGCATCGCATTGATGACATGGGTCGCCGGAACATAGGGGCTCAGCACCTGGAAAATCGAAGGGAGCAATTGAAGCGGGAAAGAACCGCCGGCAGATGTGACCTGCAATATGAGCAGCAGAACTCCGAAGGCCTTACCGAGGTTCGCAAACGAAACGACGAAGGTGTACATGATGAAGGTGAACACGAGGCCGGAAAACCAGAAACAGAGCATGAAGAGGAAGGGATAGGTCACCTGAACACCGAGGAATAGCCAGTTGCCAAGTCCCATTACCGTCGTCTGCATCAGCGAGAGCAATGCGAAAATGCCAAAGCGCCCGATGAAAATCTGCGAAAGCGTGGGGTTGTCTAGCTTCTTGCGCGTCTCTTCCGAAACCCCGACCTTGATGGCAACGACCAAAAGCAGGCTGCCGATCCACAGCGCGAGAACCGTGTAAAGCGGAGCCATCTGCGTCCCGAAGTTATCAGCAGGAAATACCGCCTGCCTTTCGAGTTCACCCGGTGCTGCAAGCGCGCTTGAAAGTACCGACGGATCAGAACCGAGCACTTCTTTGATCTGCGCGATATTGTTGTCCTTCAACGCGGCAGCGAGATCGCCGGAAAAACCCTTGAGCTTTGAGGAACCTGCCTCGAGCTTATCTGCCGAAGAATCAAGCTTCGCCTTCGCCACCGCCAATTGCGATACCGCAGAACCCGCTGCGCCGGTCATGGCTTCAGCGGATTCTCTGAGCGCCTGGGCGTTTGCGTCAATCCTCGCTGCATACGTGGACACCCTGGATGCGAGCTCTTCGATCTTCGGCTTGACGGAGCTCTCGTACTCGCCAGCCACATCGGATAGCGCCGCCTTTGCCTCGCTGGCGAGCTGCTGCGCCTCCGCCAACTGTGCATCTGCGTCTCCTTTGCCGGTCTCGATGCTTGTCGCGGCGGTGTCAAGCGAGGCTCTCAGCGACTTCTGCAGTGCAAGCGAAGATTCGAGACGGGCGATGAGCGAATCGATTCGGGCGGCAAGATCTGCATCCGAGGTCTTCGCGAGTTCACGAAGCTGCGCGATCACCTCTTCCTCGCCTGCTATCTGCGCGTCCATCCTCTCGATTTCCCCGCGCAAATCTTGAGATGTCCTCTCGGAAAGCTCCGCCCCGGAGCTACGCGCATTCCCGATTGCACGGTCGATGCTGTCGTATGCGGAATTTGCCAATTGAAGCGCGTCGCCAAGCGAGCCTGCGGCACTTTGCACGGCATCGGATACGGTCGAAATATCCTTCTGACCGTTGCCGGCACTTTGCTTCACGGCATCTACCGAACCCTGCGCCTGCTCGATCAATGCCGATGAGCTCGAGATGAGCGTCTGCGCAGAGCTTATGATGGCGCTATAAGACCTCAGGATCTTTGCGGACTGCTCCAATTCGTCTGCCGCGACATCGACAGTGTTGAGAAGCGAGCCAATATGCCCGCTCACGTCGTTTTCATCCGCGTATTTCTGCACACCCTTTGCGATATCGAGTCCAATTTCGACGAGCGTCTCGACAAAGACCTCGTTCACCTGGTACGAAACCCTGTCTGCACCCTGATCTGTCACCTTGGGAGCGACAGCGCTCTCCTTCTCGTTCGTGTAATAGACGATCTTCGCATGCCTGACCTCGCTGGAATAGAAGGTCATCATATCCTGGCTGAAGCTGGGAGGAATCACGACTGCGGCATAATACGTGCCGCTCTTCACGCCATCGACCGCTTCTTTCTCGCTCACGAAGACCCAGTTGAGCTGGTCGTTTGCCCGCAACGCCGATTCGACCGATTCTCCGATGTTGACCCGTATCGGCATAAGATCGCTCTCGTAGCCCTCATCGGAATTTGCAACGGCAACTGTCAGGCCACCTGTATTATCGAAGACATCCCAGCAGGCCAAGATGTTATACCAGCTGAAAATCGACGGCAGAAAGACGAGGCCCAAAACTATGACCACGGAAACGGCGTTTTTGAAGAGGCTGAAAACATCCTGGACGAAGAGGTGCTTGATATTGTTCATTTCCGCAGCACCTCCCGTTTTCCGCACATATGAGAAACGGGAACGCCTGCGAGATTGTCGCGATTCGCAAAGATGTCTCGCAGCTCTTCCTCACTCAAATCGCTGAGCTGCATGAGGCGCGTGAGGTTGTCGCGGATATAGGCAACAATAACCAGCGCACCGATGATAATGAGAAGCCAGATGAGCCACAGCGTCAAAAGGATGACCTTCTCGGCGCCGAGAAGCGACATGAAGAAAGTCACCACCGCCGGAACACCGACACCCAGCGCGACAAGACCGCGGATAATCAACGGATACCAGCGCATAAAGCGATCCATATTGAAACGCACGCGCTCGCGCGTCTCCTCGCGTTGCGCAAGCACGGAAAAGACCTGCGCAGCACGGAAACGCCGGGGAGGCGTCTGCATGTCTTCGCCATTGATGATGCCCGTTTCCTTGATCTCTTTGACAAAGAGCCTGTTGAGATTCGTCATGTACGGACGCACGAGCAATCCGATAAGGAAAAACACCATCATGAAAATGAGCATGCGCCCGATAAGCCCGCCCCAGGCGCCGGCATAGAACCCTGCAATCGTCTCGCGAAGCGCATTGATGCCATAGGTGAACGGAAACATCGGATATACGGAGCGGAAGAAATCAGGGGTCATCTCTATGGGATACAGCCCTGTGGCCCCGGGAATCTGCACGAACACGAGCACGATGCAAAGGCCCATTCCAATGTGCTGCATTGTCACGACAAGGGCAAATTGAATGCATAGGTAGGTGAGCGAGGCGATGATCGCCGTGAGGTAGAAGAGCACAACATTCGCCGTTTGAACTCCGATTATGAGGATACCGGTGCAGCATACGACTGCCTGGAGAATGGCAAATGGCGCAAAGAAGAGCAGGCGGCCGAGATAGCGCTGCGTCGAGCTCAGATTCGCGATTCCCTCGTCATCGACCTCATGCTTGAGGATAACGAGCAGCATGAACACGCCAATCCAGAGGGTGAGATTCATAAACAGAGGCGCCATTGCCGAACCGTATGCGTTGAGCGGGTAGAGCACCTCGGTTTTGAGTTCGGTGGGGCTCAGCATGAATTCAGCGATCGTCTGCGCGTCGAGCGATCCGCCGTCGAGCAGGGCATCCAGGGCATTCGACGCATTCAAAGATGCGATGTCCGTCTGAGCGACGGAAAGCGCATGGTCGAGGTCGACAAGCATGTCGCTTGTCTGCCCGAGAGCATATGAGGTGTTATCAAGTGTTTTATCAAGCTCGTCTATGACGACTATAGCCTGCCCGACGAGCAGAGTCTGGTTCGCGACCGCGCTCGAGAGCAGAGCGAGCGTATTCGAAAGACGCGTGAGATTCGAGCTGATTGTCGGCAGCGTTTCATCGGATAGCTTCTGGCGATACGCTCCTTCAGCGCCATCAAGCGATGAAAACGCCTGCTCGATGTTTGATGAAAGCTCAGACGAGGTACCTGCAGCACGTTCAAGCTGCTCTGAAAGGGTGGTGAGCCTTGAGACGGCATTTCGCGCGGCATCTGCGTCTTTCTCAATGAACGCAAGCGCGGTCTCGAGAGTCGCCCGTCTCGGATCACCAGGCCCCAGAGCATTGATTGCCGCCCTGAGCTCTTCTTCCATGATGCCCGCCTGCTCTGCAAGCGATGAGGCCTCCCGAAGCGACGCATCCACGTCGGAACGTGCCAAACTGAAATCCTTGGAAAGCTCGTTCATCGCGATTTGCGCGCCTAATACCGCCTTCGTGGCGGAAGCATCTCCCTTGTCGAGCGCCGTTGAAAGCTTGCTCGCGAGTACCAGCAGCTCCTCTTGCGCAGAGGCCGTAGTCGCGCCGAGCTCTTCGAGCTCTCCGCTCAGATTCTCGATATCCTTGCGCGTGCTCTCGAGAGTTCCCCTTGCCTTGGAAGCCCTGTCCTTGGCCGATGCCGTTGCCCTGGAAAAGCGCAGAGATGCCTCGTTTGCCGCAGCGATATCGTCACGAATCCCCTGGATATCTGCGACGATTCCGGATTTGACCTGAGCAAGATCGAGACCGTTGCGCGCGAGCGCATCGTTGATTTTTTGCGTCACCACACTGGAAACACTGGAGACAAAAGCCGAATTGATGGTCTGATCGAGGGTGTTCGCCCCCGTGTCTGTGATTTTGGGGCTTACCGCGCCAATTTTCTCGTTCACGTAGTATTCGAGTTTGGGGCGCTCTATATCACCCGTGAGAAAGGTCGTGATGCAGCGGCTGAAATCTGCTGGAATCACAAATGCCGCATACGCCTGGCCCGATCGGACCTTGTTCATCGCGTCTTCCCGGCTCGTGAATTCCCATCCGAGCTGATCGTTTTCCTGCAGGGAATCCACAATCTGGTCGCCTAAATCGAGGCGACCCGTCGCGGTCGAGTAAGCGCCTTCGTCCTCATTCACCACGCAAACACGCATGTTACCGGTGTTGTTGTATGGATTCCAAAAGCCGTAGACGTTAAACCAGGCATACAATGAAGGAAGCACGACAAGGGCGATTGCCACGACAAGAGCAGCGGGCGCTTTAACCAACCTACCGAAATCGCGCTTCAAGACTCGAAACGTGTTTCTCATGTGCTTATGACTTCCCTAATGTTCGTTTGAGCTTCCCTCTTGAAAAACAAAGGCGCAGGTTCGGGAATTATCCCTGCACCCGCGCCATAATCACACGCAAAGGATTCGACTACTCTTCTTCCAGAGCAGCGGCAATCTCATCGGTGATATCCATGGTGCTGTACACATTCTGGACATCGTCGAGGTCCTCGAGCTTGTCGATGAGGCGCTGGACTTTCTTGGCATCAGATGCGCTCACGGCAGTCGGGTTGTTCGGCTCGAAGATGAGCTCGGCGCCTTTGACCTCAATCTCCTGGCCCTCGATGCCCTCTTTCACAGCCATGAGATCGGTGGCCGCCGTAAAGACGATCCACTCCTCGCCGGCATCCTCGTAATCGTCGGCGCCGA
>CACZSV010000236.1 GCA_902783925.1 uncultured Coriobacteriaceae bacterium | reverse complement strand
ATACGAATAGGTGCGCACGCCGTTCGCATCTGTGTATGTGGCAGTTCCGCTTGCGTCGCGCACGAGCTTGTAATTTGCGCCGTCAATGTAGAGAGATTCCTCGGGGGTGAAGGAACGGCCCTCCCCTGCGGCAACCGTACGGGTGGCCATCATGACGCTCGAACCGTTGCCGAGATCTGCCATGACGGGCTGGATCGTGCCTTCGTAGAGCAAGTTACGGTTAGCGCGGTCGGCGTAGGCGCGCACGGTGTACGAATCGCCTGCCTGATAGCTCTCTATGCTCAGGTCGACGATGCCCGTCGTCTTATCGCCCTCGAGCTTGTACTCGACGCGGCTGGCGATGACCTTGCCGTTATGCTCGACTTCGACGAAGATCGTATCACCGGCACTTCCCTCGACAGAGAGCACATTGATCGGGCTTTGCGTGCCGTAGTTGTCGACGCCCGAGACCTTGGGCGAGCCCGCAGCGACCGCAGTCATTGCGCACAGCGCAAGAGCGAGGCAGACCGCGGCGAGCGCCGCCATAGCCCCTATCGTTTTTCTCGTACGTGCCCTCATGTGCAAGCCCCCTTATCTGCGCGCCTATTCGCGTACGCGCTTCGCACTCACAACCAGCCTGTCCGAAGACGAGCAGGTGCTGAGCGTGACAATCTGATCGTACCCAGTTGCGCTGACGCCCGTGTCGTACATGGAGTCAGCCTTAAGTTGGTCAACGAAAGTTCCGAACGCCTTTGTATCGTTGAAACCGACGAGGAAGGTGTCGTCTGTCGGGTCAACGATATTGATGGCGAAGATTTGGTAGCGGTAGGTGCCGGTCGGGGTAAATACCGTGAACTTGCCGGTGCCTTTTTTGTAGAAATCTTGGTCAGTATACGATTTGAGCGTGCCGAACATGCTCCCGTCGCGCATGTTGTGACCGTAGACGATGGAATGCATGTCCGTGTTGACGGCATTGTTGCGGTAATCGAGGAAGATACTGCCGTCAACCGAGCTGTTGCCTTTCGGGTCGTTGTGGAGGTAGAAGTCGTTGTCCTTGCCCTGCATGACGGGATAGTCGATCGTCTCGAGATCGTCCATGCGAATCCAGGCGACCGCCCCGGGGTAATCGTTTGCAAGAGCGCTGAAGTCGACTCCGCCGTCCTGGGCATAGGCGGACTGCATGCTGCGATAGATTTGCTGGCCTTGTGAATAGCCGATGAGCTTTGCACCGACCCAGATGAGGGCAATTGCGGCAACAGCAAGGAGAACCACCTGCACAATGGTGATTGGACGCCTATTGGCGCTGCTATGTGCCGCATCATGTCGTCCCATGGGACTGAGCCCCTTCCCAAATCCACTTCTCCAGTTTAGTTATTTTACCAGAAACGGCATAGTTTAAGAAGGAGTTCGCGCTGCTATCTTCGCATTTCAGGGTACATTTTTTGCCAAATTGGCAATTTTTCAGATGGGTAAATAAATCGAGTGTTTTTATATACCCAATTCTTCTCGTTTGACCAAAATACATTTTTCAACATTTTGACCAACATACTCTTTCTCCACAGAGAGGGTTCAAAGAGAGGGGTCTCAAAGAGGGGGGTCTGTCCCCTTCGTCGGCGGGGTCCAAAAGAGGGGGGTCTGTCCCCTTCGTCGGAGACAGACCCCTCGGGTAGCTTGTGTCACGAAAAACGATTTAGAACACGGTGCCTTCGTCGATATCGAGATGTAAACATTTTACAGGGGTGCCTGGCTCAAATACGCCCTTACCTTCCGGCAACTCTATAAGAACCGCACTCCTGTGCATCTCAGAAAGCAAAGCAGAAGACTGCATTTCCTCTTGAACCGCCAGAGTGTTCCCATTCTCATCATGGACTAGGTGTCCACGTTGATAAAACGCTCGGTTTTCCTTCTTCCGCGTCTGCTGCGCTAGCACGGCATTACTGATTGGTCGGTCAAGTTCCTTATAGCCCTGAATTGCCCTCAGCGCAGGCCTTGCAAAGAGCTGAAAGCCCACTGCCGCTGCTGCGGGATTGCCAGAAAGAATCTGGACAAGCGTGTCCCCAACGTGTCCGAATGCCTGAGCTTTTCCTGGCCTAATGCTTACCAGATCATAAACGACTTCTCCAAGGTCACGAAGTGTTTTGATTGCATAGTCAAAATCTCCATCACTCGCACCGCCGCTCGAAATCACAAAGTTGCACTCAGAGATGGCTTTCTCGAAACATGCGCGAATAGCGCTTGGCTCATCCTCGACAATCGGGAAAATCTTCACATCGCAGCCAATTTCTCGCGCGTAAGCGGCGAGGACATACGCATTCGAATCGCGAATCTTGCCTGGCTCGGGCAATTCGGGAGGAACAATCAGCTCCGTCCCGATACTCACAATGCCCACCTTGGGGCGCGAATAAACAGGAATCTCAACATTGCCCGTGCTTGCCAATAATCCCAGTGTAGCGGCGTGAATGACCTCGCCAGCTTTCAGAACAACGTCACCTGCCTTGGCCTCCTCCCCCGCTTTTCTCACATTAGTTTTTGTAACGGGAGCGGTTATACGCACGCGCTCGCCAACTCCGCCATCGCCGCTAAAGGTGACATCCTCAATTTTGACCACTGCGTCAGCGCCCTCTGGCATTATTCCGCCAGTCATAATACGTATCGCCTGACCGGGCTTGAGGGTCAATTTGCT
>CACZSV010000235.1 GCA_902783925.1 uncultured Coriobacteriaceae bacterium | reverse complement strand
GACGCATCGTCCGTTCCTATTTCTCAGCAAGAGCTCGCAGCTACGCAAGCTGCTCCTGACATTTCTGCTGCTCAGGATAATCTCGACACGCTTTCCGGATATCTTGACTCCCTTGCTTTGCTCAAGCAGGACTGGGACGAGCTCTATAGCGCATATGCATCCGAGCGCGACGAGCTCGAGCATCTTCAGGATGAGCATGCTGGCTTAACCGCAAAGATCAAGAAGCATGACGAAGACGCTGAGCGTGCGCAAGCCGTGATAGATGCTGCAAATGACGAGCTATCGCTTATCGAAGGCGATGGCTTCACCGCATATGTGCTGCGGCTCATCCGGCCGAGCGAAGTCGAGTCGAAAGCGTATCTGCTCCATGAGCTCATTATCGATAGAGATAGCGTAGTGCTGAGCGCAAATGCTGCAAAAAGCGGGCTCGAGCGAGCTCAGGAAGAGCTGTCTGAAAAAATGCAAGTCCAGGGTAAAACGCGCTTGGAATCTCGAAGCAAGCTCAGTATGTCATCGTGCGAAGTCGAAGCTGCGTGCTCTCGTGCTCGCAAGTGCTTAAGCGACACGCTCGCCTCTTTGCCCGATCCGGGCGAGAACCAACAAACGCAGGAGGATGTTGCCCGAATCCAGGGGCAGGCCCAACTCGCTGCGGGAAGCATTGCCGAATATGAAGCAGGTCTTGCGCGGTATTACGATGATCTCGACGCGGTTTCCGGGGCCAATGGTGCGATCAGCTTTGGTGAAGGCGCCGATTTTTCTATGAGCGAATACGTATTCGTCGAAAAATGGGGAAAGGCTATCGACGCTTTTATGGAAGCGTATGCAAAGGAAGCGGGGGAAGTGCCGCTACGCTCTCACGGAAGGCTGATGGCTTCTGCAGCGTATCGCTATCGAATCGATCCGAGATTATGCGCAGCTGTAAGCATTGCAGAGTCGGGCGGTGGCCGGTCATGCATAAAGCCCTATAACGCATGGGGCTGGGGAGCGGTGGACAGCAATCCATACGAAGGGGCCGCGAGCTGGAATAGCTTCGATGAGGCCATCGAGCAATGGCACAAGGGTATGGCGGGCTCAAAAACCGGTCTTGCCACAGCGCGGACCGTCAGCACGCTTGCGGTCGTGTACTGCTCTAACCCCGCCTGGGGAGCCGACGTCGCAGAGGCAATGGGCAAGATAAGCAGCTTTTCCCTGTAGTTTTGCGGGTTTGAGAGAAGCGTGTTTAGTGCTACCATTTGCGCATGTTAAACCAGATGTATCAAGCGATTGACCCCGTAATCTTCACCGTAGGGCCGTTCTCGGTTCGATGGTATGGTATTGCCTATGTGCTTGGCTTTCTCTGCGCCGGCCTCATCATGTATAGCTACGCTAGGCGCTGGAAGCTTCGCTTTGATTCTGGCCATGTGCTCTCCTTCGTATGCTACGGGGCAATTGGCGTCGTCCTCGGAGCGCGTCTCGGCTACTGCCTGTTCTATGGGAACGGCTACTATATTTCCAATCCGCTCGAAATCTTTGCCGTGAACAGGGGCGGCATGTCGTTTCATGGCGGGCTCATCGGCCTGGTGATAGCCGGCGCGATTTATTCGCGCGTGCACAAGATGCCGTTTCTCACCCTCGCCGACCTCGTCGTCTGCGGCGTTCCGGCTGGGTTGTTCTTCGGGCGCTGCGCGAACTTCATTAACGGCGAGCTCTATGGCGCCCCGACAGATCTTCCTATCGGCGTTGATTTCACGGGCTCCGGCGTGATGTATCACCCCTCGCAGCTCTATGAGGCCCTGCTCGAAGGCGTCGTCTTGTTCATCATTATGTTCGCCTTGTCCCGCAAATGCGATCCGCCGCGCCCTCGTGGGTTTTTCCTCGGTGTCTTTCTCGCGTTGTATGGATGCTTCCGCATTCTCATCGAGTTTGTGAGGCTCCCGGATATTCAGATCGGGTATTTCTTCGGCACCTGGGGGACGATGGGCCAATTGCTTTCACTGCCGATGCTTATTGCGGGCATCGTGATAATCGTCTGGGCGCTCAAGAAGAATCTTCCGCAACAGGGCGTTGCCGAAGAATCATCCGATGAGCTCGACCCCGCCGAAGATGCGGACGCCTAAACAAACGCCATTCGAAAAGAGGAGATTCCGCGTGCTTTTCGCGCTGAATAATGGGAGCTATTCCCAGTTTTCCCACGCTTCTCGAGATAAGACGATAATTCACAGCGTACAATTGGCAGAAGAGCAATAATATGCAAAACATTGCAAAGGAAAGGGGCGCAAGATGAGCAAGAAGATGATGGTACTCATTGCGGTTGCTGTTTTGGCGGCATGCTTGGCGATTGTCGGATGCGGCGGCTCACAGGCAAGCTCGAGTAAAGCTGCTTCGTCGTCCGCGGCTGCAAGTTCGGCTGCCACGAGCGCTTCGGCATCGAAGAGTTCAGCTGCGTCCCAGAGTACGGCCGCGTCCCAGAGTACGGCTGCGTCGCAGAGTGCAGCTGCGTCCCAGAGCGCGGCAGCGTCAACGGCTGCGTATATCGGCGACCAGGCGGCGATGGATATTGCCCTTAAGGACGCCGGTTTCGCACAAAGCGATGTTACCGACCTCAAGGTTGAGCTCGATCGCGGCGATGCGGTCGTTCACTACGATGTTGACTTCAAGCAAGGTGGCAAAGAGTACGACTACGATATCGATGCTACGAACGGAAACATTCTGAAGCGCAAGGCCGAAGTTGATCTGAACCCCGCGGAGTAGACACCCTATGCAGCTAGTGCGGCCGCATACTCTTT
>CACZSV010000234.1 GCA_902783925.1 uncultured Coriobacteriaceae bacterium | reverse complement strand
GAGCGCTCTACGCCACAGTCGCAGCTGTTTACGATGGAGTACCCCGACGGCAAATTCGACAGAACCGGCTTGCCGCTCGCAAGGTACTCGAACAGCTTGTTTTGGCTCATGCCGTATTTCGACAACGCGCTTTGGTTGGTCGAATACATGAGCAGCATCAGCGACATGCTCGCCAGGGCTGCAGGAATCTCGTTTTTCCCGATCGAGCCCAAGAAATGGATGTTATCGAGACCTTCGCCCGCCGCGCGCTCTTCCAATGCGGGACGCTCGACGCCGTCGCCGATGATGAACAAGTCGATGTCTGCGTCAATAGCATTGAGGCAACGGGCGATGTCGACAAGAAAACCAATGCCGTTGGCCTTGCGGATGGATCCCGCATAGCACACCTTCTTGCGGCCGCTGGCGTTGACCTGCGCGTTTTCGAACGGGTAGGCGGTCAAGCATTCCCTGTACAACTCGAGGTCGACGCCGTTGTTGATGTAGTGGCACTTTGCAAGATCGACCTTGCCGCCGTGCGCGATGTCCCAGCCTTTTTCGGCAACGTAATCGGGACCGCCCTCCATGGTGAACACGACAGCATCGGCGTTTTCGTACAAGCTGCGCTCGAGCTGGTACATCACCTTGGCAATCGGGCCGCCGCGTTTAATGATGCCGTGTTCTTCGAGCGACGCAGGCCATAAGTCGCGCACCTCGCAGATGCTCTTGGCATCGAACTGCTTTGCAAGTGTTATGGCGATCTTGGGGGCAGTCGGGTAAGCACTCGACCCCAAGATGACGTCGGGTTTTCCGAACATGCCGGCAAACTCGTTTGCATGGCGCTTGATGCCGTCATGGTATTCGCGAATCGCCCCGAGGCGCTTCTTCATGCTGTCGCCATAGTCGTTCGTACGCACGTACACCCATGGGAAACCATGCGATTCATCGACGAGGAAAGGCTCGTCGCCGGCAATCATCTGCTCGTTCGAGCAGCGGGCTTTACTTGCCACGAACACGACGGGACGATACCCAGCGCGGGCTAGGTATTTCGCAAAGTAGAAATGCCTGTTATGGGACCCATGCTCGGGCATCGAGTTGTCCTGAATCATGAGCCATATGTTCTTGCCGCTCATCGTGCTCCTTTGTGAGAGAACAGAACGCTGAACGTTTTGGCGATGATTTTCATGTCGAGTGCCACGCTGCAATTCTTTATGTAATCGAAGTCGTAGATGACTTTTTCCTCGGGCTTGAGGTCGTATCCGCCGTTCACTTGGGCAAGTCCGGTTATCCCCGGTTTCACGATCATCCGCTGCGAGAAGCCATGGATGTACTTCTCGAACTCGTCGTAGAACACCTTGCGCTCGGGGCGCGGTCCGATGAGGCTGAGCTTGCCAGTGACGACAGCTGCGAATTGAGGGATCTCGTCGAGGCGGCTACGGCGCAAAAAAGCGCCAACGCGCGTTACGCGCGGGTCCACGTCGGAAGCCCATTGCGCGCCCATCGACTCCGCATCGACCCTCATGCTGCGGAACTTGACCAGGATGAATGGCTCGCCGTTGAGACCCAAACGTTCCTGTTTGTAGAACACCGGACCAGGTGAATCCCGTTTTATTGCCACGGCGATGGCCGCCATGGGAATTGCGCACACGATGAGCGCGCACGAGCAACTGACGATCTCGAACGCGCGCTTAGCGAAACGGTAGGCTGTCTTGCCCTTTACGATATTGGGATCCAAGACCTCCAGCTCGATAACCTTGCTCCGGTCGATTAGCTTGTCGATGGAGGATTGGAAAGCGGAGTCGCTACCGAAATTGTCGTTTTCCCGATACTCGCGTTTCGCGTCACTGGTTTCGGTTTTTATCGGCGTTGCCTCGCCGTTGCGTTTATGTGACGTGACAGGCATTACGCATCATTCCTTTTGAGCAAAGCGCAACGCTTGCATATTGTGCATCTCATCAGCCTTGCTCCTTATGCTCTTTGCCTGCTTTGGCGACATTTACGAGCACGCTTCCCACCACGTTCGCGCCTGCAAGCTTGAGCTCGCGCACTGTGAACTCAACATCGGTGCAAGAGTCATCCCATTGCGCAGCTGTCAAAAGGACCGCATCGACTTCGCGCGCTGTATAAGCAGATGCTATTTCCCTTGAAACAGGGGCGCATGCGTATGCGTGTACGGAACCGCCACGAGCTTCGGCTTCAACAGGTGACTCTTGCCTAATAGCCTGGTCGATACGCTCGCAAACGAGCTCAGCGGGAGCATCTTCGAGAACGGGCACGACGAGAATCGAATGTGGAACGTCCTTACCTGAGGCAAAGCGTGCATTGGCGAGCAAAAGCTCACCCGAAGTGTCAGGCAAAACACCGAGCACAGAAAGCCCTGAAGATTCAGCAAGATCCTGCTCACCTTTCACCGGACGTCGCGCAGCGTCAATACCGATGATTATGCAAATTGCCAAGAAAAGCCCGGCCAGCAATGCGATAAAGGCAAATACCTTAAGCGATGGGCCTAAGTTGGCAACACTAGATGAAGCAT
>CACZSV010000233.1 GCA_902783925.1 uncultured Coriobacteriaceae bacterium | reverse complement strand
TGCGACAGCCGCGGCATCATCCGCCTCGTCACCGACAAGGTCATCAAGCGCGAGGACGTCTACCTCATCGGCGTGGGCTGCCCCGGCATGAAAGACCGCAAGACAGGCGAGCTTCTGAAGAAGTGCGCCGAATGCCGCCATAACAATCCGCTCGAGTGCGACGAAATGGCAGGGGATAGCGTCGAGAAACCCGCGAGCGCCGAGCGCTTCGCCGAGGTCGCTGAAGTCGAGTCCATGGCGCAGCCAGAGCGTTCGCGCTACTTCGAAAGCGTGTACGCCAAGTGCATTCGCTGCTACGCCTGCCGTGACGTCTGCCCATGCTGCACCTGCCGCGAATGCTTTGTCGACGCGCGCCGCGAGAACTGGGTTGGCAAGCAGAACAACGTGGCCGAAAACCGTTTCTACGGCCTGACCCGCGTCATGCATATCGGCGACCGCTGCATCGAATGCGGCGAATGCGAACGCGCATGTCCCATGGATCTGCCGCTCATGAAGCTCAACCGCAAGGTGATTCAGGACATAAACGAGCTGTTCGGCGAGTTCGAGTCCTCGCTTTCGCTCGAAGACACGACCGAACCGTTGATCGAGTACCGCCTCGATGACGTCGAAGAGTTCATGTAGGAGGCAACCATGATTCTGAACAAGCAAAAGACGGGAGCCCTCCTCGACCATCTCGCCGGCGTGCGTGACGTGTTCGTGCCGGCAACGGTGGATGGCGTATCGAAGTTTTTCCGCTACGGCGAGGGCATCGATCCTGATTTCGGCATGGTCAACACGCTCATGCCGCCAAAAGACCTGCTGTTTCCGCAGACGCAGAAGATGTACCACTTCGATGTCGACGAAAACGGCAGCTACCGCATCCACGAATACGACGAATCGCGCGAGCAGGTTGTCTTCGGCATCCGCCCGTGCGACATGCGCTCGATCGTGTGCCTCGACGAGGTGTTTCTGACCAAGGGCTTCATCGATGAGTTCTACGCGAATGCGCGAGATAAGCTGCTGACCGTTTGCATCGGCTGCGCAAAAGCGGAAGAGAGCTGCTTTTGCGCTTCGATGGGCGTCGACCCGCAGTTAGCGCCCAATGCCGACATCATGCTGCAAGATTGCGGCGAGGTATACCTCGTCGTCGCGCAGACAGAGAAAGGCAAAGCCGAAGTGGCTGGCTGGTCGGCGTTTACCGAAGACGAAGATGCGCGCCCGCTTGCCTGCGAGCAGACGCTCAAGGTGAACATGGAAGGCGTTGTCGACAAGCTCGAGAACATGTACGACGACCCCATCTGGGATAACCTCTCGATCAAGTGCCTGAACTGCGGTACCTGTACCTATGTGTGCCCGACCTGCCACTGCTTCGATATCAGCCAGGAGATGCGCCGTAAAGACGGCGTGCGCTTTAGGTGCTGGGACAGTTGCATGTTCTCGGAATACACCATGATGGCCGGCGGGCATAATCCGCGTCCTGAAAAACTCGAGCGCGTGCGCAACCGTTTCATGCACAAGCTGAATTTCTTCGAGCGCCGCTATGGCATATCGCTGTGCGTCGGATGCGGGCGCTGCGTGGAGAAATGCCCGGTCGCGCTCGATATCACGCGGCTCATCGACGAGATTGGAGCGGCCCATGTCTAGTATCGAGATTTTACATGGCTGCGCAAAAGGGGAGCGTCCGCTCGTACCGCAGGTATGCCGTGTCGTCGAGATTACCGAAGAAACGCCGGACGTGAAATCGTTCAGGCTGCAAACGCTCGACGGCAAGAAGCCCTTCGACTGCGAACCTGGACAGCTCGGCATGTTCGGCCTGCTGCAATACGGCGAGTGTATGTTCGTCGTGTCCGCCCAAAGCGATGAATGGGTGCAGTTCACCGTGAAGAAGGTCGGCTTGGTGACCGAGCAGCTCCACGAGCTGGCAGTTGGCGACGAGGTGTCGCTGCGCGGGCCGTACGGCAACTGGTGGCCAATGGAGAGCTGCAAGGGCAAGGACATGCTCTTCATCGCCGGTGGCATAGGCCTGCCGCCCGTGCGCTCGTTTTTGCTGCACTGCCTCGAGCACCGCGAAGACTACGGACGCATTGACCTCGTGTACTCGGGCTCGCAATACGACGATCTGGTCTTCAAGGAGCAGCTCTTCGACATCTGGCCGAATGAGCCTGATATGCACGTGCACGTTTCGCTGTATCACGAAGACCCGCAGTGGGATGGTGCGGTTGCCTACACGGCGCCGTTTCTGGAGACGCTTGAGCTTGGACCCGAAGATGGCAAACGCGTGGCGGTCATCTGCGGCGGTCCTTCGCTTTCGCGCACCTGCCGCGAGTCGCTCGTGAATGCCGGGTTCGACGAGGGGCACATCATCACGACGCTCGAGATGCGCATGAAATGCGGCGTGGGCAAGTGCGGCCGTTGCAACATCGGCGGGCGCTTCATCTGCCTGGACGGGCCGGTGTTCACCCAGGCCGAGGTGCTGGCCATGCATCGGGACGCGTAAGTTTCCGCAGACGACGATCAAGCGGCCGTGGCGTGATGAGACTTCGCCACGGCCGCTTCCCCTTCACGCCCCTATCGGTAGTTGATG
>CACZSV010000232.1 GCA_902783925.1 uncultured Coriobacteriaceae bacterium | reverse complement strand
CCCCACAAACGGCACGGGGCAGGCGGACGCGCCAAAGCGCGCCCCTACGGAGCAAATCCCCACAAACGGCACGGGGCAGGCGGACGCGCCAAAGCGCGCCCCTACGGAGCAAATCCCCACAAACGGCACGGGGCAGGCGGGCGGTTATTGCGCAGGCGTCAGTCTTCTTCGGCACCCTTGAGCGCGAGGTGTCTGTCATAGCGCTGCCGATACACCTGATTGAGCGATTCCGCTTCGATAAAGATAGCCGAACATTGCGGGAAATCGTCGATAAGCTCGGCTTCGAGCCGGTCGATCGCCTGCAGGATATCGCCTTCGTCGAGTTCGTCATCGAATGTGACATCGAGGTTGAGCACAAGGTCGTTGGGGCCCATGTACATGGAGAGTACACGGCCACATTTTATGACGGCCGGATCCTCCTCCACGATGAAGACGACGGCCATTATCTCTTCGCTCGAAAGGCCCTCGCCAATGAGGAGGCTCGCCGATTCGCGGACAAGTACCACCGCAACTGCCGCCATAAGAGCGCCAATGAGTATGGAAGCGATGGCGTCGAAGGCGGGGTTTTTCAGCGCGACGGACAGCGCGATGCCGACAAAAGCAAAGATCATGCCCATGACAGCAGCAAAGTCCTCGAGCAGCACCGTGAAGCTCACCGGCGACTTCGAGCTGCGTATGTATTCCCAGATTGCAAGGTCCCCGCGGCGACGGTTCACATCCCTGAATGCGATGGCAAGGGAAATGCTTTCGATGACGGCTCCGAGCGCAAGGACGATATAGGCAACGAGCGGGTCGCCAATTTCATTGCCACCATGTATCAGCGCCTGCACACCCTTGTATATCGTGTATCCGCCGCCAAAGACGAAGATGATGACAGAAACGATAAAGGTATAGAAGTAAATCGTGCGGCCATACCCAAACGGGTGCTCAATATCGGGTTTTCTCTTCGAGCCGCGCTGGCCCACGAGCATAAGCGAATCGTTTGCAGCATCGACGAGTGAATGGACGCCTTCGGAAGCCATTGCCGAAGATCTAGTCACGGCGGCAGCGGCGAACTTGATGCCCGCAACGCAGACACCTGCAAAAATAGCCGCAAGGACTGTCAGATTGCGACGGATTTTCTCTTTGGGCGAAAGCGGCTGGGGATTGAGGGCCTTGAGGCGCTGCTTGAAGGCAATGGAGGAATTGTCGGTAACGTTTTCGTCTACGGTATCGTCAGTCTCATCAGGGTCACCGTGGAGCCACTCTATCTCGGGCTCCGGCTCTTCAGGCTTTTGACCGCCCACAGTCTCATGCTCAACCGCGCGTTGTTCATACTGCTCTTCAACAGGAACGCGCGAGAAATCCTGACCTTGATAGTGCACACTGTCTTGCTGCGCGGGGCTCTGTATGTGGTGCTCCGAACTATCGCTTTGCTTGGGCGAAGTATCGGCATTGTCCGAATCAGACATAATTCCTTCCTTGTGGTGCCATATGCGCACGCGCGCTGAAATCCGACATGCAGTCGGGCGAGCGCGCATTGAAGTACAGTGTAGAATACCTGCATTTTCATCCCAAAACGAAACATGTTTGCAAATGGGCAAAAAAACACACGTTGATTGAACTTCAGCACGATGAGTTTCCATCCCGTTCCTCGCGTCTCACCTTCTCGCACCTCATTTTCAGGCGCTGGAGCGGACTTCAGCCCGCCCGGATGAGTTGCGAGGAACGTCCTGCCCACTCATCCAAGCTGCTATCATGCTCGGCAATATTATTCTGTGGCAATGACGAAAAACACTTGGGAGACCACATGGGAACACCGGTCACGTTCGAGGGTTTGAGCAATGCTCGCGATCTTGGTGCGATGAAAGCGGACGACGGCCGACTCGTGAAAAACGGGCTGCTCTACAGAAGCGACCAGCTCTTCTTTGCAAGTGAAGCTGACCGAGCTAAACTTGGCGAGCTCGGTATTGGGCTCATCATTGATTTCCGCAGCACATTCGAGCGGGAGACCCAGCCCGATTGCGAGATAGAAGGCGCACAGAACCTGCATCTTCCCGTAATCCGCGACGTACGTGCCGGCATCACCCAAGACAAGGAGAGCCACAACCGCATCATGGCGCTGTTTATGGAAGGAGAGGAAGTCTCACCCGCTTTCGTGGACGAATACATGCGCAATACATATCGCAGCTTTGTTGAGGACCCTGATGTAAACGCGCAGTACGCGCGCTTTATCGATGCAATTCTCGCGATGGGCACATCTGGCAAGGCCTCGCTTTGGCATTGCACGGCGGGAAAAGACCGCGCTGGATTTGCAAGCGCCGTACTTCTAGCCGCATTAGGCGTGAGCAAAGAAGACATCGTTACAGACTATCTGCAAACTAACGCCTGCGTCGCGGGCGTCCTCGACCATGTGAAAGAATCGCTTGCCGAAAAGCTTCCAAACGCGCAGGCCATCAGTGCGCTTGAAAGGTTCTTCTTAGCCGACGAGGAGTTTTTGGAAGCAGCCTTCGATGCAGCCAGGAAGCGTTACGGAAGCTTTGAGCGCTTTCTCGAAGAGGCAGTGAGCATCGACGATAATAAACGCGAAGAACTCCGGCGTGTGTTCTTAGCGTAGGGGCGCGGCTTTAGCCCGCGCGTTCCAATTATCGTAGGGGCGCGACTTTAGCCCGCGCGTTCCTGTTATCGTAGGGGCGCGGCTTTAGCCCGCGCGTTCCTATTATCGTAGGGGCGCGGCTTTAGCCCGCCCGCTCTAGGCGATGAGCCCCAGCTCCACGCACGCGTTGAAAATTCCATCTTCGTCCACGCTCGTCGTAACCAAACTTGCCCGCTCCTTGAGCTCGGGCACAGCGTTTCCCATGGCAACGCTCGTCCATTCATGGCAAAACATATCCATATCGTTGGTGCCATCCCCAAAGACGATGACGTCTTCGAGCGGCGCATCGAGAAGCTGCATCATCTTGCGAATTCCTCGCGATTTATCGGTGGGCTCGACATACACAAGCTCGTCGGAATAGCGCGCCCAGGTCACCCCCGTAAAGTCGATTGCAGCTTCCGCGCCCCGTTCGCAGGGAATGAATACCTTGTAGATGGGGTCGAGGGTGTCGATATCGAGGTTGGGTATGATCCTGGGTTCGTAGTAGATATGGTTGATGGAGGCTTTGTACCGATGATCGCGCGTGAGGCAGGTTCGCCTGTTCTCGCAATTGACCGCCCATGCCCAGCCGTGCGCATCGATGCGCTTGAGAAACGCGCGCGAAGCTTCAAGCGGCATACCCTCAATTGATATAAGATTGCCGGCGATGGTGAGGGAGTTTCCGCCGTCGGCGACCATGGTGTCGATGCCCGCGGGCTTGAGCACCTCGAGCGCATCGGATTGCAGGCGCCCGGTGGCAAGAGCGACAAAATGACCGTTGGCTCGCAGGGCGTCGAGCGCGCGCATCGCAGAAGCTGGGATGCTGTCCGTCGCACGCGAGCGTAGCGTGCCGTCGTAATCGAAAAAGCAGTACTTGCGACGCATCTAAAACTCTTTCATAGGGTATATATTTCGTCCGTTCAAAGATAGCAGCAATCTGCTAGAATGGCATTCGCTGTTTTACGGACCGGTAGCTCAGCTGGCAGAGCAGGGGACTTTTAATCCCAAGGTCCAGGGTTCGAAACCCTGCCGGTCCACCATCAAAATTCAAGGTCACGGGCATTTTGCTCGTGACCTTTCTTTTTTCGAATCCCCAGTAATGGTCTCATTCATGAGCTTCTGGTCGAACACGCCGAGCGAAAACCATCTGGAACCGTATAAGATAAAAGAGCAGTTTCGTGCTGCGGACTACGGAACATCGAACGGAAGGAAGCGCTATG
>CACZSV010000231.1 GCA_902783925.1 uncultured Coriobacteriaceae bacterium | reverse complement strand
GCTTCACCTGCCCGTGCCCCGACCTGTGCGCGACGCGCCGCCTGAACGAAAAGCAGTTCACGATGTGCCTGAACCACTCGCTCAACAACGAGCAGGGCATCCCTTCTGCATGCGAGTACGACCTTGGCGCCGTTGTCTCCAAGCTCATGCTGCAGGCCATTGGCCGCCGTCCGTCCTATATGGGCAACTGCTTCACGAGCCCCATCCGCAACGGCGTTCGCGCTCCATTGCCCAAGGCGCTGTTCTTCACGCCCGAGCATGTCGACGAGAAGACCGAAGAGCTGGCCGACGCCGAAAACGTTGTGTTGACTTTCCATTCCGTGCCGAACCGTCGCTGGGAATCCTTCGACGAGGACTTCCGTCCCTATGCTATCCGTGAGTTCGCGCGCTCCGGCTTTGGCGCGACCTTCCGCTACAAGTTCGAAGCTGACCGTGGCCAGACCATCACGATGTGCCGCGTCGACCCGACCTGCGAGAAGCTGTTCGTTGCCAAGGGAACGATCCTGACCTCGATGGGCTACGACCAGACGAACTGCTCGATGGGCGTGTTCTTCCAGGTGAAGGATTCCAAGGACTTCTTCAAGAAGCAGGCTGCGATTGGCAATCACATGCCGCTCATCTACGGTGACTTCGAGGACGAGGTCATTGCTCTTGGTGAGCTGCTCGGCATGGAGATTGTGAACGCGTAAAGCGTTTGATCAGCTGAGTCTGCCCGGCTGCCCGCAGCACGATCGTGACGCGCTGCGGGCAGCGAACTAGAAATGACACGTCGAGGGGAGGGGACGCGTGCATGGCAGTGAAGATGACTTTGAAAGAGCGGCTCGACCTGGCGGCGCTCGATGCAGATGCCGCATTGAAGCAGCTGCTCGAAGGCGAGCTCGATCGTGAAGGTTTTCGTCGTGAGGTACGGGCGTTTACGCTGGCTAAGTTCTTCCTCACCGAAGAAGAGGCTCAGGCCGAAGGCAGCGAGGAGATCCTGAAGCTGGCGAATGCGAGTGTCGAGAAGATGCTTCGCAATGCAGATAAAAGCGTGAAGCTGGCCGAGGGGTCGACGACCTGCACCAATCAAAGCTCCACCGACATCAAAAAGGTGCTGCTTTCGATGACGCTGCAGCGCGAGCTCGGCATCAAGTTCGCACCGGAGTATTCAGCTGAGCTGACGACCATATCTCAGTTGGCCGATGCGCTGTTCGACGCCCGTGGCAAAGAGGAGTTTGCGCGAAATTAGCCAGCAGCGGCACGGCCGAAACAGCAAGGCGTTCCATCACGTCGAGAGGGCAGGGAATATGGATACACCTCAGGAAATACAAGAGCGTATCATCCGCGAGATAACGGAATCAGGAGATCCGTTCAATCAGTTCGAGTACCTGCTCACGAAGGCGAGCCAGCTCGAAGAGATGCCCGAGGAGCGCAAGGCGGCCGACGCGCTTGTGAAAGATTGCCAGTCGCAGGTGTGGCTGTATTTGCACGATGCGGATGGCTACCCGGTCATCGAGGCCGATAGCGACACGCTTATGATTCGCGGAACTATCCAGATACTCAAGGAGATGTTCGATCACCAGACGCCAGAAGCGGTGATTGCGTGCGACGTCGATTTCATCCAACGCACCGATCTCGCCTACGCATTCGATAGCAAACGCGTGGCAGGGCAGGTTGCCATAGTCGCGCAGATCAAGGATTTCGCACGGTCTCTTTGCAAATAGCCGGCGTATGGCATCGAGGGGGTAGCCATGCTTCGATTAAATCGTATTCGAGAAGACTTTCCCATTCTGGACCAGACGGTCTTTGGGAACCGCCTTGTCTACCTTGACAATGCCGCGACCACGCAAATGCCGCAACCGGTTCTCGAGGCCATCGCGAACCACTATCACAACGACAATGCGAACGTGCACCGCGGCATCCATGCGCTCAGCGAGCGATCGACGCGGGCCTTGGAAAACGCCCGTGAACGGGTGGCTGGGTTCATCAACGCCGCGATACCAGATGAGATTGTGTTCACGTCTGGCACGACGGCGTCGCTCAACATGCTTGCAGATATGATGGCGCATGCCTTGCGGCCCGAGTGCGCCGTAGTTACGACCATCATGGAGCATCATGCCAACTTCGTGCCCTGGCAGCAAATGTGCGAAAGGACAAGAAGGCCGTTTCTCGTGGTGCCGCTGACCGAGGCAGGCGAACTTGACCTGGCAGTCCTAGAGCAGATGCTCGCATCGCACAAGGTGGGGCTCGTCGCCGTCACGCATGTCTCGAATGTCCTTGGTACCGTGAACCCCATCGGCTCAATTGTCGAACTTGCTCACGAACACGGAGCGCTTGTGGCAATCGACGCCGCTCAGAGCATACGCCATGAGGCAATCGACGTG
>CACZSV010000230.1 GCA_902783925.1 uncultured Coriobacteriaceae bacterium | reverse complement strand
TCAGGAGCGCTGTCGAGGATATTGTCGCATTTGGATTGCAACGATATAAAGAGCGTTACATCGGTGCGTCAGACGGATTGAAACTCTACCAGAAGTACACGAGAAAAGATGCATGCCGGCTCCTTGACTGGAAACAGGACGACAGCTCGACTGTGTACGGGTATCGTATCAAGCATGGCACATGCCCAATTTTTGTCACATATAACAAGCAGGAGGATATTTCGAGCAGCACTCAATATGAGGATAAATTTGTAGACCAGCGTATGTTTTCGTGGATGACCCGTAGCAGGCTGACGTTAAAATCGAATGAAGTTCAAAAGATCATCAAGGCAAAAGAAACTGGTCTCAGGGTCTATCTATTCATCAAAAAGAGCGATGATGAAGGTTCTGATTTTTACTACATGGGTAGAGTCGAACCCGTCGCTTACGAGCAGAAGACTATTCTTGATGATAATGGCAATGAGCTGCCGATCGTCAACTTTAAACTTCGGCTTGAGACTCCCGTTCGCGACGACTACTACGACTACTTTGTCGAACGATAAGAACAGCGCTTCGCCGTCTAAGGCTGCCTGGCTTTATCAAATGAAACGCCATCCGGATGCTCAGAGCGCCGTCATCTGTCTGACGGCGCCCTGGAATGCTCGATTATGCGACGAGTGCCGCGTCCTTACTTGCTTGCCAGGGAATTGCTGCTAACGGGGAACGTGAAGTACGTACCCGGGTACGGCTCGTTTTCCAGCGTGAAATGCCACCATTCCTCTGCAAGCGGCTTGAATCCATGGGCAATCATCGTATCGCGCAGAAGCATTCGGTTTTCATATTGCTGCTCGGTGATTTCTCTGTAGACCGGATGGCTCTGTTCGCCGAAGAAGTCGAAGGTGCCACCCATGTCGACCTCTTTTTCAGTTTTCATGTCGAACAAGGTGAGGTCCACCGTGGACCCGCGGCTGTGGCCGGAGTGCTCGTTGATGTAGCCCTGCGGGAAGAGCACATTCTTGTCGAGTTCGGGATAGAAGTACTGCTTCATGCGCGTGTCATTGGGGTCCTTGGCCCACTCGACAAAGTTCGTCACTGCCATCTGCGGTCGGTAGGCATAGTAGATTATCAGGCGGCAGCCTTTGGCCACGAGTTCATCGCTGGCTGCCTTGAGCGCTGCTGCTGACGAGGAAGCCGCCCCGCCCTGCCCGCAAGCGCAAAGCGCCAGTGCTAGCGCCGCTACGATGACGACTGCCGAGACGCCCTTTGCATCGCTGTAATCATCTTGGACGTCACGTGTTTAGCGTCTTTCGTTTGGTTATCCATGATGAGACGCTCCTCTGCTCGAGCATTGAAAATGCCTTGTGCAGATTCTATATCAAATGCATGTCTGGAAACGGTTCCGCTTGAAACGAGTCGCGTGGAATGTCTTGGCACTTATGCTTTACGTCTGTATGAAAAATATTCGTTGTCGACAATTCTGGCTTACAATGTGCCCTGTAATTTGCTGGAAGAAATCGCGTATGGCAGGAGGAAGGCCCATGGATTTTCAGGACCTCGTGAATTGCTGTTCGGTGCCTTCGTCCATTCTCTCGGTTGAGAAAACTCCCGATGGGTTTTGCGGCGCCATCCATATTGTCTGCGCAAATGACCAATACCGCGAAGCCATGGGATCCGGCTACTATGATGGCATGCCCTACGAGGAACTTGTGCCGAAAGATCTCAAGTTCGAAGAGTTTTGTTTTCGCGCCGCGCACAAAAACCAGCGCATGCATGCATACGTGGAGACCAAAGCGCTTGGCTGCTGGACAGACCAGGTGATGATTCCCCTGCATCCGCAAGGCCCCGAGATTGGCTACTGCCAGTTCTTGTTCGAATTCACGGAAACGGCCGAACCAGAGCGCATGGCGTCTGTTTCCATGGATACCGCAGCAGCCGTGATCAAGGCGAGCATCACCTTGCTTGCGGGAGATGATTTCAAGACCAGCGTACGTGAAGTGCTCACCGATATCCTCGAGATGTCTGGGGCAAATGCCTGTCGCATCATGCTCATTGACCATGCTCGCCGTGAGGCAATTAATTTCTGCGAGAAACTTCGTCACGGTTTTGTCCCGGTAGAGCGTGGCGATGGCACCATTCCATATGAGGTGGTCGCGTCGTGGGAGGGGATGATCGCCGAAAGCAACGGTGTCGTCGTGAAAGACGAGCGCGGTATGCAATCGCTTGAGGAGCGAAATCCCCTATGGGTTCGCTCTCTGCGGCAATATGAGGTGAAAAGCCTTGTGCTCATTCCGCTGCGACGCGAAAAAGAAGTGATCGGCTATTTGTTCGTTGTGAATTTCGATGTCGAGAAAGCGGTGGAGGTCAAGGAGCTCATCGAGCTTATGTCTGTGTTCCTTGGAGCAGAGATTGCGAACCATTTGCTGATGAAGCAGCTGAAAGAGCTGAGCATGCATGATGCTTTGACGGGCTTGCAGAACCGGCGTGCCATGCTCGCGAAGATGAAGTTGATTACAGAAGCAGATGACAGAAAGCAGTTTGGCATCGTGAGCATCGACCTGAACGGTCTGAAGATGGCTAACGACAGTAGCGGGCACGACGCAGGCGATCAGCTACTCATCAAAGTTGCTCGTGCACTTGGCGGAGTCTTCCGCGCAAGCGATTTGTACCGCGCGGGAGGCGATGAATTCGCTGTTATTGCATCGGGCATTTCACGCGAGGCGTTTGATGCGCGTGTAGTCCAGCTGCGCGAACTTGTTAGCGATAACCACGATATCAGCGTCTCGATAGGAGCGTGTTGGTCTGATGGCTCCGTCAGTGCACAATCGGTGTACCAGGAAGCCGACCAAAGAATGTACGCCGAAAAGCGGGAGTTCTACGATTCCCATCCCGGTTTGCTGCGCTAAGGCGTGCTCCTACATCAAACGCGAGGCAACGATCTGCAGCATATCAATTCTGGTTTAATAGAGAATGCCACGGAACGTAGCGGGAAGTTTCGGTTTTGCAAATCTATGCTGCTGGTGGCTACCGGCGCCTTGAAGACGCGCCTGGCTCAAGTTGATTCAATGCAGCTGAGCGAAAGGAGCGCACGATATGAAAGTCCCGTATAGAACTTGTTCAATTTAAAATCTAATGTTATCGACATACAATTTCGGTGTATTCTGTGAAGATGCATATTAAATAGCAGAGGTAGTGCTATTTGGAGTCGCAGGAGAGACCAACGTAATGCTAGACAAATACGGCAGTGGCGATGGCATTTCGCTTCGCACTGTACATACGTTACTCGTTATCGGAGCCGTAATCATTGCGGGCCTGATGCTGTATTCCACATATCACCTGTCCGTCAGCTTCCAGAATTTGACGAAGGCCTCCGAGCAGCAAATCGAGCTGAGAAAAGCTGCGCGCGAGCTCATGGATGCCTCGGACTACCTGACCGAAAGCGTTCAGCGATTCACGGTCAATGGCGATATGCGGTTCCTCGATGATTATTTTATTGAAGCTTTCGAGGCTAATCATCGTGAAGAGGCCATCAAGAAGATGTCTGAAGGTGAGGGCGCTTCGGATGCTCTTGCAAAACTGCAAAACGCTATGGATACCTCGGTGAAGCTGATGAATCAAGAATACTACGCGATGCGTCTCGTAGTCGATGCGAAGCAGTATTCGCAATATCCGGAGATTCTCGACACCGTGGTCTTGAGTGACGCAGACAAGATGCTCACCGCTGATGCCAAGATGCGTCGCGCGACAGAGCTTGTTCTCAATGACGATTACTATGCGATGAAAGAAGATATTCGGTCAAACATGAGAGCCAGCTTGGACGAGCTGGAGAAAATGGCATACGACACGGACGAGTCCGCGATGAAGGCTCTGAGCGGCGAGATGGTGCTCGTGCGCGTAATCATTGCCGTTCAGACGATTCTGATTATCTTCATGGTCTGGCTCACATCTCGCCTGGGGATCCATCCCATTCTCAGTGCGGTCGATCGCATCAAATCCGATAGCCCGATTCCCGAGGTCGGGGCAAACGAATTCCGCTATCTTGCCCGTGCGTATAACAGGATGTACGAGGTCTACAGGACCAGTCTTGAGCATTTGAACTTCAAGGCATCTCACGATGAGCTGACAGGGGCATACAACCGTGCCGGATACGATTTGCTCCTCTCGAGCATCGATCTGAACAGCACGTACATGATTCTCGTCGACGTGGACGACTTCAAGAAAGTCAACGATACGTTCGGTCACGAGATAGGCGACAAAGTTCTGGCCAAACTCGTGCAGGTCCTGAAGAACAATTTCCGCTCTGACGATTATATTTGCCGTATCGGTGGCGACGAGTTTGTGATCTTCATGGTCCATGCGACAAAGATGCAGCAGGACCTGATTGTGTCTAAGGTCGAGGAAATTAACAAAGAACTCGAGAATTTAAACGATGGCCTACCGGCAATTTCCGTGAGCATCGGCATTGTCCACGGAACGGAGGCGACGGACGCGGAGAGCCTGTTCGAGAGAGCCGATGCTGCTATGTACCGTGCAAAGCGCAGTGGCAAGCGTACATACAGATTCCACGAAGAATAGCGTTGCTCAATCTTTGATCTTGAAGGACTTCATGTACCAGACGAGCCGGTCGTCGGCCATTGCCGACAACTCCTGGCGCTCTTCTTCGTTCAACTCGGGTTTTTGCGCGATGCGCTCCTTGAGCTCGGCAATGTGACCGCGCGCGACCTTTGCTCCGGGAGCAGGGCAGCAGGGGCGTACACCAAAGAAGCGAACCCAGGTAGCATGCGCGCTGAGCCGTTGCTTCACTTCTTCAAACGAGCCGTCGAGTGCGCTCCAGTCGACGCTGGGGATTTCGCAGCTTTCGTTTACAGTTTCCTGTGCCATGTTCGCTCCTCAGGCAGTTCGCATTTTTGCGCTCACTTTTGCCCGTATTGTACCAAGCGGAATGTTGGGATGCGCATGTCTCCATTACAATGTGTTCAGTCACGGTTGCTGCAAAGGAGGCAAGCTATGAAGCTCGGCGATTGCATGTTCGAAGGCAAGGGCACGTTCAAGGTTGCGGATTATCCCACCAGCGCAAAGATGGATAAGGCGCGTAAAGCGGAATACCAGCAGCTTACAGCGGATAATGTACTAAAGATGAGCGAGCTGCAAGACAGGCTCTACGCTCATGGCGTCGAAGGTGTGGTCATCATGCTTCAGGCCATGGATGCAGCCGGCAAGGATTCGACCATCAAGCATGTCATGAGCGGAGTCAATCCGCAGGGTGTGAGCGTGTATAGCTTCAAGCAGCCGAGCAAGGAAGAGCTGGCGCACGATTATCTGTGGCGTGCGGTGAAGAATCTTCCCGAACGCGGCAAGATCGCGCTGTTCAACCGCAGCTACTACGAGGACGTGCTCGTCGTCAAAGTCCATAACATGCGCAGGGGATATGCCATGCCCGAGCGCACGCTCGACATGGGCGATGATGAGTTCTTTGCAATGCGCTACCGACAGATTACGAATTTCGAGGACTATCTATTCGAGAACGGCTACCGTCTTCTCAAGATCTTTTTGAACGTGGGCCTTGATGAGCAGAGAAACCGCTTTCTCGAGCGCATTGAGCGTCCCGAGAAGAACTGGAAGTTTTCCGCGGGCGACCTCGACGAGCGCGAGCTCTGGCCGCAGTACATGGAAGCATTCGAGGATGCAATCAACGGCACCTCGACCGAGCGCAACCCGTGGTACATCATTCCGGCAGATCAAAAGTGGTTTGCGCGTTGGCTCGTGAGCGAAGCCGTTGTGAAGACGCTCGAGGCATGTGACCCGCAGTATCCCGAGCTGTCCGAAGAAGAGAAAGCAGGCCTTGCGGATTGTAAGGCACGCCTCGAAGCCATGTGAGTGCTGACAGCCGACACCCGGTCAGGATGACACCGGCCGCGTCGTGCCGACTCATCGAGGCCGTGTGGCAGAAGGTGCACCCGCTGTTTGATTTCGTAATAAAGATTTAACAGTACTGGAAACAAGTTGAAATAATACGTCCCTATGCTCGTCTCCGTCAGCAATTACGGAGTGGGGGCGCTATGAAACCAGAGCTCGAATTCGTACTGAAGACAATCAAGAGCCGTGACGTGCACTTTGTTCGCTTGTGGTTCACTGACGTTCTTGGTTCGATGAAGTCGTTTGCAGTTTCGCCGAGCGAAATCGAGACGGCGTTTTACGATGGCATGGGCTTCGATGGAAGCTGCGTGGCTGGATTCGGCCCTGCCGAGGAATCGGACATGCTCGCATTTCCTGATCCGTCAACGTTCCAGATTATTCCCTGGCGGCCTTCGCATGACGCGGTAGCTCGCGTGTTTTGCGACGTGCGCGCGCCCGACGGGTCCGCATTCGAGGGCGACCCACGTCAGATTCTTCGACGCGCCGTCGACCGGGCATCCGATGCGGGATACGTCTTCAACGTTGGTCCCGAACTCGAATTCTATTATTTCAAGTCTCCAGCGGCGCCAGAGGTGCTCGACCGAGGCGGATACTTCGACCTGACAGGGCTCGATTATGCGTCCGATCTGCGCCGTGACACGGTTTTAGCGCTTGAGAAGCTCGGCATTCCCGTTGAGTACTCGCATCACGAAGGAGGGCCTTCCCAGCACGAAATCGACCTTCGCTATGCCGATGCGCTCACCATGGCAGATTCGGTAATGACCTATAAACTTGCCGTGAAGGAAATCGCCATCGAACATGGCGTGCACGCCTCTTTCATGCCAAAGCCTCTCGAAGCTGCGCCAGGAAATGGCATGCATGTGCATCAGAGCCTCTTCGACAAGCAGGGCAACAACCTGTTCTTCGACGAAAACGACCCGCTTGGCTACAACCTATCTGAGCTGGCAAAACAGTATATTGCCGGCATCATGAAATATGCTCCCGAGTTCTGCCTTATCACAAACCAAAACGTGAACTCCTATAAGCGCCTCCTTGGAAACGACCGTGCGCCCTTCCACGTAACATGGGCCCGGGCGAATCGCTCTGCGCTCTTGCGCGTGCCGGGATATCGTCCGGACAGCCACGAGGCGTGCCGCATAGAGCTGCGCAGCCCCGACCCAAGCGCGAATCCCTATTTGGCCTTTACCGCTATGCTTGCCGCTGGGCTTGCGGGTATCGAAGAAGGCCTCGAGCCGATGGCGCCCGTCGAGGACGCAGGCTTGCTCGGTTCTCCGTTGTCTGCATCTACGGCTGATTTCGCAGTGCTGCCCGCGAATCTTGGCGAAGCAATCGAGCGTTTTGAGGCGTCCGAGCTCATGAAGCGCACGTTTGGCAAACATGTCCATTCGTTCTTGGTCGAAGCCAAGCGCGGGGAGTGGCTGGACTACCTTGGCCACGTGAGTCCATGGGAGATCGACCGGTATCTGGCGGTGCTCTAATGAAGAAAATCGTGTTCATAGCAGACGGGCTCGATAATGCATTCATGTTCCAGCGCGTGCTTACGAGCCTCGACGTCGAAGTATCCGCTGGCGCATCTCAGCAGATGCAGCGCTTGCTCGCCCCGCCCTGCGACCTCGTCATCTTTGAGGCGCGCGGCGCTGCATACGATCGTCTTCCAGAAGTCGAGGCCTTGTGCAAAGAGAAGCCATGTAGCCTTCTCGTGATAGTTGAGGAGCAAGACATCGACGCCGTTGATTATCCGGATGGTATTCTGTGCGATTTTGTTGTGCACGGGGCGACCCAATCCGAGTGTTCCAAGCGCGTCCGCCATCTTCTGCATGAAGAAACAGGAGGCCGTTCGCGCCCGAGCAATGATCTCATCTGCATCGAGGAAATGACGATCAATCTTGCGACATACCAGGTGACTGTCTCGGGAGAGCCAGTTGATTTTACGTATCTGGAATATGCGCTCCTCGCGTTTCTCGCGCAGCACCCGAGCCGGACGTTCACGCGTGACGAGCTGTTGGAGTATGTGTGGGGTTTCGATTACTCCGGCGGCACGCGTACGGTGGACGTTCACGTACGGCGCATCCGCGCAAAAATCGGTCCGGAACTGGCGCAACGCTTAGAGACGGTTCGTGGTGTCGGGTATCTGTGGCATGCATGATGAGGCGGGGCGGGCGCGTAGCTGCGAACACCCGCGCCCGATTGCCAGGATCATCCTGGCGCCCGTCAACGTGCTCAAGGCTGCAAACTCACCGCTTTGTTCTTGCAACGAAGATTTAACAGACTCGGAAACGATTTGAAACATTCGTTAACTAGGCTTTTTCTATCAGCAATCGACGCTCGAAGGGAGCTCGCATGTTCAACGCCGAGGAAATCTACGGATCAGACGTGTTCAATCTGCGCACCATGAAGCAAAGGCTGCCTAAGCTCACGTA
>CACZSV010000229.1 GCA_902783925.1 uncultured Coriobacteriaceae bacterium | reverse complement strand
AGGGTTCAAGAATCCCAGCGGTACGGTAACCAAGGTCGCGCCCATCGAGAAGGGCAAGTGAACCTGATCGATGATGCCGTAGGAATTACTGAGGTCCAGCATGGTCGCCGTCACCAGATGGTCGTAGGGCAGAGCTATGTTCTTCAGATTCATGAAACTCACTGGCACAGCATTCAGCGCGTTGTCCGACATAGGTACGGGCTTTCCGGTTCCAGTGGTGGTGCCGGTAGTGTGAATGATGAGGGCGTTTTCGTCAGTCTCGTGTTGTGCGTACTGAATCGGATAGCTGCCGTAGCGCGCTAGCAGCGTCTCCATGCAAAATGGCCAGAAGAACGTCTTCATAGAGGCATTCTTGATACCCTGAGCTGCCGTCATTATCGGCATCGCGGTAGCGCCCGCCATGGACACATGCAGGACAATCACGTGATTGAGCCCCAACTCATCGCGCTTGCGTAGGAGCTCCCTGACCAGATCCGGCTGGGCCAAGTCGTCCGTGACGATGAAATCCGTCAGATTCTCCTGACGGATGGTCTGCTCGATTCGGGCGAAGTTGAAGGCCGACCATGATGCCACCAGGGAAACCTGCGCGCCCACCATGTTGAGGCCATAGAACGAAAAGATGACTTCTGCGCAGGTGGAGCCTAGAACCCCTACGCGAGCGTTCTGCTCCTCCGTCATTTCCAGCGCCGAAAAAACAGAGGCGTAGCGCTCCCACTGCCGGAACATCTGCGCATAGGTGTACTTTCTGTTGCCGTCAATGATAGCGAGCTTTTCCGAATCACCTTCGCTCAAGCTACACAGCTCTTGAATATACTTCCATGCCTTTTGCTTGTTTTTTATCTTCCGTTTGGCTTTTGTTGCGTCAAAGATACTTACAGCTTCCATGAAGCCCCTCTCGCCCCTTGCATTTTATTGAGTGAATTATTCTGATTATCAAATCGCAATATCGTTTTAATTCCACCGATATGTAATTTGCATTCCTAATTTTAACCGAATGAGCTGCATCGAAGCTGTTGGGCTCATCTTTTTCCATGAGATATGCTGTGGATTTTCCATGACCTGCAACACGCTTTACTCAAGACGACGAACAAGCTGAACCCAGGGGCTATCCCCCTTTGTTTTATCGTCTGGGGTTTTTGGGTTTCAGATCTGCGTAGCCGCCTGATTTGCGCGTGCCGCCTTTTCGGGAGCGCCCCGAGTTGTCATTTCGACTGCTTCGCGGCAAGTCGCCTGTATCCCAGCTCATCCAATCATCGTTCGAGCTTCGCTCACGCCGGCGCGATGACGACCTGCCACGGCCGGACCAATCCGAGGTGCGCTCGAGATTCTCGCGTCGTTCCCTTTCGCGTTTGGCTCGTCTCAGAGAAATCACGTTGCTCGCATATTCATCATCACGTCTGCCCGAGCCGCCTTCGTACACGACGAAGTTATCGCGCTTGCGCTCGTGTTCGGCATCGATACGGGACCTGAATGAAATCGAAAGCACAATCCCCACCATCATCAAGGTTGCGACAAGCGACGATCCACCATAACTGATAAACGGCAGAGCCTTGCCGGTAACAGGTGCGATGCCAATAACGCACATCATATTCACGCACGCCTGAAAGCCAATCATCGTTGTAATAGATCCGGCAAGTATGCTCCCGAACATATCGGAAGCCGAACGGCTTATCTGTATGCCAGCGTAGATGAACACACCGAATACCGCCACAAGAAAAACCGCCCCGATAAGGCCAAGTTCCTCACCTATAATCGCAAAGATGAAGTCCGTATGCGCATAAGGCAGATACAGGTATTTCTGGCGCGAGAGTCCGAGCCCCGTGCCGAACAGCCCACCGGATCCAAATGCATAGAGGGATTGAACGGCCTGATAGCCATCACCATCCTTGTCGAGCCAAGGATCGAGCATGGAGACGATACGGTCAAGGTGATACGGCTGCGTGACGCACGCAAAGATAATGTAGCCGACCACCGCCGCGAGAACCACGGCGATAATCTTCCAGGATAGGCCCGCGAGCAAGCCCAGCGCGATGAGCCCGACGGCCAAGATGATAGCCGTGCCAAGATCGGGCTGGCGGTAGATGAGCACGAGCGGGATTGCCGCTGCAATAATGACGAACAGGATGAAACGCCGGCCTACGACAACGCCGTCCATCTGCAATTTGACGATGGAAGCCACGGTCAGAAGTACGAAGATTTTCGCGAATTCGGCTGGTTGCAGGGCAAAACCCGCAATGATAATCGAGCGCTCTGCGCCCAGTGCAGAAACGCCAAGTCCAAACGCAGTCGCCGTAAGTAGCACGACCGAAATTGCCCACAGCGTGATGAACACGACAGGGTTGCTCCAGAAACCGTAAGGCACAGCAGCGCAAACGATGCAGACGACTATGCCGAAGCCCAGAAAGATCGCCTGCCTCGTTACGTAATAGGAGGCATTCCCGAACTCGTTATAGGCGCTGATCGCAGATGCGGAATAGACCATGACGAGCCCGAAGACGCACAAGACGACGACGCTCGCGATGAACATGAGACGTGGCCCCATGATCTGAGCAGGCTCAGAAAGGAGCCGCGCGTGTTTCACGCGTTCGCGCACGCTCTTTCTCGAAGACGACCTGGCGCCTTTCTTCGACGCGTCACGATCCGCCTTTCCTTTTTTTGTACCTCTGGATCTCTTGGTATCTCGAGTTGAGCGCGCGCGCGAGGAACGCGAGTTACCGGCACTCGCATCTTGTTTCGCTACCTGTTTTGCTGCACTCCTTGCCAATGGTTACCCTTGCGTTGCCGCAAACTCGTTGACGTATTCCTTGAAAACCTCGCCACGCTGTTCGAACGAATCGAATTCATCGAATGAAGCGCACGCGGGAGAAAGCACGATGGCTTGGCCCGGATGCGCTATTTCGCAGGCGCGTTCGAAGGCGGTGCGCATGCCATCTTCGCGATACACGTTGATGCTGCTCGGCTCGAATGCATCGAAGAAACGCTGACCTGCCTCGCCATATGCCACGACGGCGCTCACCACGCCCGTGCAGGCGCCTACAAGCTCGCGTAGGTCAGTACCTTTATCGCGTCCCCCAAGCAAGAGCACGATCGTACGCTCGGAGAACGCCGTGAGCGCCTTGAGGGTTGCATCGACATTCGTCGCCTTGGAATCGTTGAAGAAATCGACACCGCCAACCGTGCCGCACGGTTCGATGCGATGCTCGAGCGGCATGAAGCTCGTGAGACCTTCGGCGATATCGGCGCTGTCGCAGCCGAGTGCAAAGCACGCAGCGGCAGCCGAGAGCGCGTTTTCGAGATTGTGCGATCCCTTAATGTTGAGCTCGGATACGGCGAGCAGCTCGTGCTTTACGCCATCTACATCAACAATGCAGAGCATGCCGTTTTCGTCTGCATACGCGCAATTCGCATTCGATGTTTCGCATGCGCGCATCACGACGATACCGCGCTGCTCGAGCCGAACGACCTGTTCGGGGTAACTTGCCTCGATTTCGCGCGTGATTACGGCGACGGCGCCCTCTTCCATGTTCTCGAATACCTTGAACTTTGCGAGCGCATATTCCACGAATGACCCATGCCATGCGATGTGGTCTGGCGTGATATTGAGCAAAACGGCCACACGCGGCGCAAAATCAACCGTAGAAGCCAGTTGGAACGATGACATCTCGGCGACGAGCACCTGGGGCTCAGCGCGCGCCTCGACAGCGGAAAGTGTCGTATCGCCAATATTGCCACATGCAACCGCATTTTTGCCGCATACATTGAGCAGGTGCGTTATGAGCGAAGTGGTCGTGGTCTTTCCGTTGGTGCCCGTTACGGCAACCCAGTCACGTGGCGAGATACGCCAGGCGTATTCAGGCTCGCTGATGATTTGCCCCGCCGCAGCAGCGGCGCTTTTGTAGAACTCCCCCGTTTGCGGGATTCCCGGAGACACCACGCACACGTCGTATGTGCCCTCGACGTTTTCGGAATCGAAGATAACATGCACGCCATCTGCGACAAACGGCGCGGCGGCGGATTCGTTAGCAGCATTCTTAGCGCCGGCGTAGATCGTCAGCTCGTCGCCATCGCGTAGCGCATGCCGTGCAGCGGCCTGCCCGCTTTTGCCCAAACCCAGGATGAGCGTTTTCTGCGACATCGTTTTTTCGTACTCCTTACAACGAGGTCATGAAGAACAGGGCAAAGCCCAAACCCGCCAAAAGACCGGTGATAATCCAGAAGCGGATGGCGACCTTGGTCTCTGACCATCCTTTTTTTTCGAAATGGTGAGGAAGGGGCGCCATGAGGAACACGCGCTTGTGCGTGCGCTTGTAATACAGCACCTGGATCATAACCGAGAGCGCTTCGACGACGAACAGACCGCCGATGATGATGCTGAAAAGCTCGGTCTTGGTCATGACCGCGATGGCCGCGAAAGCCGTCCCGAGTGCAAGCGAGCCCGTGTCTCCCATGAAAATGCCCGCCGGGTAGCAGTTGAACCATAGAAAGCCCACGCATGCGCCGGCGGCCGCCGTTGCAAATACCGCAACATCGAGTTGCTGGGTCCTAAAGGCGATAGCTGCCATGACGAGCATGACGATCATGATGGTGCCGCCCGCCAAGCCGTCGAGGCCGTCGGTCAGATTAACCGCATTGGCCATGCCGGCCATGAGCAAAAAAACGAAGACCGTGTAAAGCCAGGGAATCCTGAAGCCGTCTCCTATGGGAAGCGTTGTCGTGAGCACGCCCAGATCAACGGAGAACTGCGTGAAGGGAATCGTAACATAGGGCTCGATTCCTAGATAATTGACCGCAATGAGGCAAAATGCCACGGAAATGAGCGTGAGCGCAAGCATCTTCTGATACGGCAACAGGCCGAGCGAACGCTCCTTTGCGACTTTCGATGCATCGTCAATGAAGCCGAGCAGGCCAGTGAGCAGCGTCGCCGCCAAAATAAGCAAAAGCGGAGGATCGGGCGCCCCCACGAGAAAGACAGATGCCGTCATCATAAGCAGGATGACGATGCCGCCCATGGTTGGCGTTCCCTGCTTGACGAGATGACCCTGTGGTCCATCGGCGCGCACCTGCTGGCCAATCTGGCGGTGCTTCAGCAACTTGATAAAAAACGGCATGACCACCATAGTCAGCGCAAGCGAGATAATGAACGCCAGAAAGACCTGATAGGTTGGGTATTGGCTGAATCCGCTGAACATCTATTCTGCCACCCCCTTGACGATGCGTTCCATCTGCATAAATCGAGATGCTTTGACCAAAAGCAAATCACCGCTCTTCAGATTCTTATTCAAAAACTCCAAGGCCTCTTCGACCGTTGCAAAGCTCATGATTTTATCAACATCCATATCTGCTGCAAGTGCTCCAGACTTTATGCCAACAGCAAGGGTGCCGACGCACACGAGAAGATCAAGATTTGCCTGGGCAGCATATGAGCCCACATCGATATGCAGTTGGTATTCATTATCGCCCAGCTCGCCCATATCGCCCAAAACGGCGATTCTCCTGCCCGTGCAATCCATGGTGCTTATCGTGTCGAGTGAAGCGCGCATAGAATCCGGATTCGCGTTATACGCATCGTTTACGATGGTCACGCCCTCGTGCGAGTGGATGATCTCGAGACGCATGCCGCTTGGCTCAAAGCTCTCGAGGCCCGCTGAGATCTCCTCTGCCGTCAAGCCGAGATACAAGCCAACCGTCGCTGCGGCGAGGGCATTTGAGACATTGTGCCTGCCGGGAGCACGCAATTTGACTGCAATTGGGTCCGCATTCGGGGTCATGATCTCGAAGCGGGCACATGCGCTCTGGTCAAAATCAGGCTCGCTTGCGCGTACCGAGGCGTCATCGGCAAAGCCGTAGCTGCGCATGTTGAGGCCGCGCTCCTTGATACGGCCGTCCTCAATGACCAACGGCGTATATTCGTCGTCGGCGTTGAGCACGGCAAGCCCGGCACTCGGAAGCGCACGCAGCAGTTCGGACTTCGCCAGCGCGATGTTCTCGCGTGTACCCAAAAGCTCAAGATGACTCACCCCGATATTGGTGATGACGCCGATATTGGGCTTGACGAACGTGCAGAGCTTCTCGATTTGATGCAGACCGCGCATGCCGAGCTCCACGATGAGAATCTCGGTATCCTCCTCTGCGGAAAGAACCGTCGCTGGCACACCGATTTCGTTATTGTAGTTGCCGAATGTCGCGCAGGTCTTGAAGCGCTGGGAGAGCACGCTTTTGAGGAAATCCTTGGTAGAGGTCTTGCCCGTCGATCCCGTTACACCGATGACGACTGCACGGATCTTGTCACGCCAAAAACCCGCCATCTGCTCGAGCGCCTCGATGGCGTCGTCGACGACGAAGACCGGGCAGGTGAACTCGCCGGCGATTGCCAGCACGTTCGCGCTCGGCCGGCGCGTGCAGATAATCGCCCCGGCACCTTTCTGCACGGCTGAGCAGATATAGTCATTGCCGTCTACATGTTCGCCCGGCAGCGCGATGAAGACATTGCCTGACTGCACGTTGCGCGAATCCCAGGTTATCCCCTCGACCGTATGCCTCAAGAGCAAATCTTCGCCGTACAGCTCACCACCGATGGCCTGGGCTATTTCTGAAACCTGCATCTTCATGAGAGTTCCTCGATTGCATCTGCCGCAATTTTGCGGTCGTCAAATGGGTGTTTGACCGTGCCGATAATCTGATAATCCTCGTGCCCTTTACCCGCGATGAGCACGCAATCGCCGGGCTTGGCGCGCTCGAGCGCGACACGTATCGCCTCTTTGCGGTCAGGCACGACACTGAAACGTTCCTCGTTGCCTTCCATACCGGGGATTATCATGGCAATAATCGCATCGGGGTCCTCCGTTCTGGGATTATCGCTCGTGACGATAGCGTAATCGGCTGCAAGAGCCGCCGCACCCATCTTGGGGCGCTTGTCGTGATCACGGTCTCCACCGCAGCCAAAGACGCAGATGACCTGACCCTGGGTCACGGCCTTCACCGCTTGAATCGCCTTGGCAACGGAATCGGGTGTGTGGGCATAATCGACGAGCACGCCGAATGCGGGGACAGTCCCCGTGCTTCCTACGACACGCTCGAGCCTGCCCGGAACCTGCGGCGCCGTCTCGAGTGCGGAGACTATAGTCTGGATGTCGATGCCCAAAGCGCACCCTATGCCAAAGCAAACGAGCATGTTCTCGACGTTGAAACGACCGACGAGCGGGAATTCGAAGCTCAGGCCCTGACCATCCACCGCAAGATCGACCGCCGTGGAATGCGGCGCGAATCGCGCCTCGACAACGCGCACGTCGCAATCGTTATGCGAGCCGACGCGAATAACGCGACGTCCGTGTTCCTCGCTCAGCTGCGCTAGGCGCTTGCCATGCTCGGAATCCGTGCAGATAACGCATACGTCTGGTTCGTATTCGCAGAACAGACGCGCCTTCGCCTCGAAATAGCTCTCCATGGTCTTGTGGTAGTCGAGATGGTCTTGCGTGAGATTCGTGAAGGCGGCGACGGCGAACTTCGTGCCGAGCGTGCGCCCTAGGTCGAGCGCATGACTCGATATCTCGCAGGCGCACACATCTACCTGCGCATTCTTCATGTCGAAGAGCATGCGCTGGAAATCGCGCGATTCGAGCGTCGTGTGAAGCGATGGGACCACCTTATCAGCGATATGGCACTCAACCGTGCCCATGAGACCCGTGGTTTTACCCGCGCAACGTGCAAGATGCTCGGTGAGAAAAGCCGTCGTGGTCTTGCCATTAGTACCCGTTATACCGACGATTTGCACCTGCGTGGATGGGTTTTCGTAGAAGTTCGCCGAACATAGGGCAAGCGCCTCGCGAGCACTTGTGACCTTATACTGAGCGATGGCAAGGTCGAGTTCGTGTTCGACGACAAGACCGGCGGCTCCACGAGATATCGCGTCTTGAGCGAAGTCGTGGCCATCTACGACAGTTCCCGGAACGCAGAAGAAAAGGGCACCCGAGCTCACATCCCGCGAGGAGAACTCGACGCTGCTGATTTGCGTTTCGAGCGTGGCTCCGCGCAGGCATTCGACATCGACGCCGCGAAATACGCTCTCAATGCTGAGCGATCGTTTAGTCAATGATTCTTTCTTCCCCATCTTCAAGGTCCCTCTCTGCATTCTTTGTACTTTAGCGCGCTTGCGCATCCACTTGATAGCGTTCCGCTGCAAACGACATGATATCGGCAAAAACAGGTCCGCAAACGTCGCCGCCGCCGCTATCGGAGCGGGGACGCTCCAAGGTCACGAGGCAGATGAGGTCGCTCGAAGACCCATACAGCCAGCCGCAAAACGACACAATGTACGCGTTCTGTTCGTACCCGCCGTATACGCTCGCGATTTCTGCCGTGCCGGTCTTGCCGGTCACAGTGAAACCGTCCACTGCAGCCGCCTCGCCCGTACCGTGGTCGACAACCGCT
>CACZSV010000228.1 GCA_902783925.1 uncultured Coriobacteriaceae bacterium | reverse complement strand
GTGTATGGATCGCGACGGACCTCGATATCGAATCCCGCATCGCGCAACACCTCGATATCGCGATACACGGACTTTCTGGCGGCATCGATACCGCGTTCCGCTAGCGCTTCTATGATTTCCTGGGTAGAAAGTCCGCGCTCATTGTCTGTGCGCTCTTGAAGGATCTCCAGTAGAAAGAGCAGTTTCAGCTTTGAATTGGGCTGGTTTGCCATGGCGCGCTCCTTTTCGGTCGTACTGGCCCAATGATAGATCACCTATTGAGTAAGGGATAGGTATTGTGTCTCCAATAGATGGAGCAGGCCGGACTAACGCAGAGGAGAGAAATGAGTGCGACAAGTCTTGGCGACATACGACGAGCTCACTTATGAGGAGATCGCTGCAGAAGTTGAACGTATTTTTGGCGAGGGGGCCGTCGGCCTTGGGGGCACGGAATGCAACAAGGCTACCGAAATCGCTAGAGCAACGTTCGTTAGAGCTTGCATTTTGCTTGTCGTCAAACAGCGCTGTGATGCGATTGGTCTCAATCGACGAAAACAAGCGGAGGAGTATTTCAGAATCAACCGAAAAGTACGTTATGAATACGCGGCATTACTTGGCATAGACGAGAACGAGGCATTTCGACTACATCATCATGCAGCTGGTTTGAGGGCGAAAGACGCCGAATACCGCGATAAAGCTCGCGAGATTGAGCGGTTTCTTGCAGAGAAACATGGCATGACCGTATAGCAAAGAGATACCCAATCGAAACAGTGAAAGGACAGCGATGAACGACAACGAGACAAAAGACCGCAATCTTGGCATTGAGGTTACCATTACCGTGAGTGATATTGGGCGCTATGAGAGGAAACTGGAGAGTTACAGCCATGAAGGCTGGTGGCAGGATCTCATTCGTCTTGCCAAACAAGGCCAGTTCGACGAAGAGCTGTTCGAAGACATGGCAGGGTTCGCATTCAGGGATTTCAAAGCCAACGCTGAAAAGGACTCCGTTCCAAGAGAGCTGGTTTTCTTGGCCTTCGCAATGAAGGAATTCGCCGAGCTCGATGTGGAAATCTCGGAAAAATTCAAGGCAGCCCAAATAGCCACGGAAGCGATTTACAAGCAAGGGTGCTTCGGTTGGCAGAGAGTAGATGGCAAGATTCTGAAACACCAGCTAATCGTGCTTATTGGCGAAGACGATAGGGTCCTTGTAAACATGAGGCATATCGATTTGTCACCACTTATGCATAGCAAAAAATAATGCGAAACGGGCAGATTGCCAATCTGATTCAAAGGTTCATATATAGGCCTAATGAACTCAACCGCTCCAGTATTCTTCAAAGCATTGAGAGACTCGGGAGAAGGACTAGGCATGAATGAGAATAAACAAAGCGAGGGCGAACGTGAACTGGCGATCGATGAGATTATCGACGATGTACTGACATTCCTCGGTTATCCGGCGGAGGCACTATCTCCCGAAGAGCAAGACGGCTTTCATTGCGACATGACACCGAAAGAGCACGAACTTGCCAGGGCGACGATCGCCTATATGTGCTATCGGCTGCTGTTGATGTACCGAATGAAACGCAGCAACGCATACAGAAGTGCTGGTGGCGGAGTCGCGATGACCCATTACAGCGCCGAGATCCGCCAGGAAATTGCTGATTCACTTGGAATCAGCGGACCTTCGAGCAGCCGTGAGGATGAAGTGAGGTGCCTTTACAAAATGGCGAGCAAAACCGAGGACGAAGACGAGGTATACCGCAAGAAATTCGGCAGCATCATGGAAGGATTCATGGAAGAGTTTGACCTCGACCCAGGCAGCCTTGGAATCGTTTTCATCTAGACCGAATGGAGGCAACATGAAAGAGTTCGATTGCATAATCGGCTATGCCGAGATTAAGAAGGAACTGGAGCAAACGGCCGATATCCTGCGCAACATAGAAGTTTATAAGGCCGCCGGCGCCAAGACTCCGTCCGGAATGCTCATCCACGGAGCTCCGGGACTCGGGAAGTCGCTCATGGCGGAATGTCTCATCGAGGCCGCAGGTGTTCCATCGCATACGGTACGCAAAGATAAGGCGAATGGGGCGTTTGTCGACTACGTAGCTCACGTTTTCAACGAAGCATCGCGAAAGACTCCCTCCATTGTTTACCTCGACGATATGGATAAGTTTGCCAACACCGATGATCGGCACAAGAACGCCGAGGAGTATGTTGCCGTGCAATCATGCATTGACTCGGTGAAGGGGTCTGACGTATTCGTTCTTGCGACGACCAACGAGCTTGACTGCCTCCCCGAATCGCTTTATCGAGCAGGACGTTTTGATCGGCGAGTGAACGTACAAAAGCCCGATGGTGAGGAAGCGAGCGCGATTATCAAGCACTACCTAACAGGAAAGCAGCTTGCTGACGATATCATGTGGGATGACATCGTCATGCTCATGTTCGATTGCACTTGCGCCGAGCTCGAAGCGACATTGAACGAGGCGCTGCTGAACTCCATTTCGAAACGCGAAGAAGCAATTTCGCGAGATAGCTTCATGGAGGCCTTTTTCAAAACTCGCGTTCAATTGCCCTTTGGCCGCAGCCGTGGAGAGGCAACGCAAGCCGGCGCTTCCGAGCGAAGGCGAATTGCCGTACATGAAGCCGGACACGCCGCAATCTACGAGATCCTTATAGGAAAAGCTGTATCACTGGCGACTGCTTTCAGAAAGGCTGACAACCGAGGTGGTATTTGCTACTGCTACAAACCGGTAGACTGCGTGCAAAGAACCTGGGATGAAATTCATATTCTTGGAGGCCTGGGTGGAAGAGCTGCCATCGACTTAGTTTATGGCGTCGCGGACGAAGGATGCGGCGACGACTTGAATCGGGTCACTGGAATGATTGAAGGCAGGATGTACACCGGAGCTGAACTCGGGATGCCGCGCCTTAGGCTCCAGCGTCAGCCCAATAGCGACAACGACAGGTGGAGACAAGAAATACTAGTGGAAAGCGAGGTCGACCGTTTGTACCAAAAGGCGAAAGAGGTGCTAGCCGCCAACCGCGAATTCCTGGATAAGCTGACGGACGAAATCGCCAGCAATGAATACTTAATTTCAAGCGATATCGAAGCGATAAAAGCAACCTGCGAAATCACGCATGTGGCATGGTGATGCGCCTCAAACGCTCAACCTGAGAGGAAAACTTATGTTTACCATAGAGGGGAAACACGGTGCAGCTGCTTGTTACGCCGTTAACATCGAGGACAAGTGCATCGAGCAGATACGCGCGATGCTCGATATGCCGTTCGCCGAGGGTGCCAATACGGCCATTATGCCCGATGCCCATTACGGCATAGGCTGTGCTATCGGCACCACGATGAAGGTGACCGACGCCATCGTGCCGAACCTGGTCGGTGTCGACATCGGCTGCGGTATGCTGACGGCCGATTTGGGCTATAAGCCTATCAGCCTGCCGACATTCGACGAGGCGTGCCACGCAATACCTTCGGGGCATAGCGTGTGGGAGGGCCGCAAAGAGCACTTCAATCTGGAGCGGCTGCGGTGCTACCGCAATCTGAAGGATACGAGGCGCATGGAGCGCTCGCTCGGTACGCTCGGCGGCGGCAACCACTTCATCGAGGTCGACGTGGTGTCCGACGGCATGCAGAGGCTGGTGATTCACTCCGAGTCACGCAACCTGGGCAAGCAAGTCGCCGACTACTACCAGCAGCTCGCCGTAGAGCTACACAGCGGCAAGGCGGAGTTCTTCGAACGCAAGCAGGAACTCATCGACTCGTACAAGGCAGCGGGAAGGCGTAAGGAAATCCACGATGCGCTGAAAGCCCTTGCTGCCGAGTACGCTGAGACGGAGCCCGACGCGCCCGCCGACCTCTGCTGGCTGTACGGCAAATACATGGACGACTACCTGCACGATGTGGAGGTATGCCAGGAGTTTGCCGTGCGCAGCTGTGAGCGCATGATGGTCGAAATCCTCACCCGCATGAAGCTTGACGCGTCGTCGGTATTCCACACGGTACACAATTACATCGACACGAATGAAATGGTGCTGCGCAAGGGTGCCATCGCAGCACACGCGGGCGAGACCGTGCTCATCCCCCTCAACATGCGCGACGGCTCAATTATCGCAAAGGGTCGCGGCAACGAAGAATGGAACAACTCCGCCCCGCATGGCGCCGGACGCGTCATGTCGCGCGGCGAAGCAAAGGAAAACTTAAGTCTGGACGCATACAGGGCCGACATGGAAGGCGTCTACTCGACATCGGTCTGCGAATCAACCATTGACGAAGCCCCGGCAGCCTACAAACCCATAGAAGCCATCATCGACCCCATTGCAGATGCCGTCGACATCATCGACATTATGAAGCCGATCTACAATTTCAAGGCTTCATAGTCGCTGTAAGTGTCATTTAGATGTCATGATTTGAGTGAACTGTTTTTGAGTTGGCCAAGATGGTTTCGCCAAGAATAACGCGGAGGTATTATGCCATGAGTATTAATTGCCCAAAGTGCGGGTCAAGCGATTTAGACCAATTTGGCGGCGGCTTTGTCTGCTGGAACTGCGGATGTGAGTTTTCACCCGACGACGGCACCGACGATGATGGCGGGGTGTCCGTCAATCCGGTTGTTGCGGGGGCAGTTGCTGCTGGTGCCGTGGTTGCGACTGGCGCTCTTGCTCATCGTTTCGGATGGAAGAAAGTTCTAATAGGGATTCTTGTCGTGATTCTGGCAATTGGCGGGATAGGTTATGCAGTTCGCTGCTCAACGGCAAGCAGCCTTCAAACGATGATTGACGGGAAGACTAGTCAATACGATGGGCGAAGCGTTAAAGATAATTCAACTGCGACTCTTCTTGTCAATAGCGACGGTACCGGTGAATACCACCGCTATCCAAAGGACACATACGGGAAATCAAAGAAGGACACCAAGAGCGTTGAAGATGTTTACTTCACAAAGGTGGAGGTAAAGGCATCTCTAATCCCATTTGGCGACAGCACCGTCGTGTTTAGCGGAGGCGGAAAGACTCTGACTTTCAGGATACCAGCAGGGACGTCCCACAGCGTTCGCATACTCACGGACGACGTGAACCATATGGACCTGAAGCTGAAATAGGTCAGGCGTCCCCGGCAAGTGTTTTCAGCTAGAGGAAGAAGTAATGCCAGATGTACCCGGAAACGCCTATTGAAATAAAAGAAATCAGGGTTCCGTATGCCGAACGTGGCAATGGCAAACGTTTAGAAAACTGGTTTCATGATATGCTGAATTTGCGTTTTGACTACTGCCCAACGCAGGTTTTGATGGCACGTTTTTGAAAGCGAGGATTCCTCATGCCGAAGAATATCGAGCCGCGTCTTAGAACAATCGGCGCATACCTTGAACTCGAAGAAGACGTCTCGTTTGTCATTCCGGAATACCAAAGGGCATATTCTTGGACAGTTGATAACTGCGACAAGCTCTGGCAAGACATCCTGGACTATATCGACAGCGATTCCAAGGATAGATACTTTTTTGGGACCGTCATTATCAGCTGCGAAGACCATGACACCAAAATGTGTCTCATCGACGGGCAGCAAAGAACCACGACCTTCCTGCTTTTGCTTAAAGCACTTCTCTTGCGCGTCAATACCGCCATCAAGAACACGAGAAACGACGAAGAGTCTGAAAGCCTATGCAGGGGGCTTAGGGAATGCAGACGAACGATTATGAAGGTCTTATACAAGGCGGAGTCGGAAGATATACCCGACAATCCAAATCGCGATATCGATGCTGAGATTTGCGGGAACGACAATCTCCTAATCAGTTTATCCATAAACGAAGACGATGAGTTCAAATCAGATCTCTCCACCATATTGAAGGCGGCCGATTTCAGCGAGGCTGAAACGCGTGTTCATCAGATCAAATACAGGCAGCGCGACAATCGGTATACGAATTTCTTCCGGAACTTCAAGTACTTCTATGAAATGGCAGGAACTCTTTCCGATACGCGTTTAAAGAACGTGGCAAAGGCCATTACGGGACGTTGCGAAGTGATCGAGGTAAAGAGCTGGCAAGTCGAACAGGCAATCAGCATGTTCAATTCGCTCAACTCCGACGGCATGCCCCTTCAGGACGCCGACATCATTGCCGCCCAACTCTATGCGAAAGCGAGCCATGCGGGTGTAAGCGACCAATTCAACGAGCTTTGGAAAGAACTGTTGAATCTGACAGGGGAACTCGATAAGCGAGGAATTGCGACGATTGATTCAATCCTCCTTCAGCAGATGTACTACGAGAGGGCTGTCCGTAAGGAGATAATTCGAGAGACCGGATCTGTCGACGTCACGACGCCTGGTGTGCGGAGGTACTTCAAGGACATCAATCCCGGATTACTTGACCAGCCGATAGAGCTCTGCGAGAAGATGGTCGGCTTGGCTAAGAAGTGGATAATGCTCACTGACTACCCTCTTGCTCAGGTACTGCTTCGTTTCAACAAGAACGCAAAGCTCTTCGTAGCAAGTTATCTTTACAGGTTTGATGAGGAGTCTTTGTCAGAAGAGAAAGTCCGAACGATTCTTGAATGCATGCTG
>CACZSV010000227.1 GCA_902783925.1 uncultured Coriobacteriaceae bacterium | reverse complement strand
TTCTCAAGATGAATTTCGGCCCAAGTACGTTTCCTGGTGTCTTTCTCCATTGCGAGAATTTCGTCTGTCTCGCTGGGGTACCTCTTCATCAACAACGGTTCCTTTCGAGTTGGTGTAAATCGCGGATAAGCGTATCACACGGACCGCAAAAAGGCGCAACCAAAAACAGTCTCTTGTTTTCGCTATTCATAACACACATAAACGAGAGCATGGGAAGGCATGATTTGGCAATTGTATGATACGCAGCAGCGGATTGACACAGGTCATGGAGAATCCCGCAACCTGTGTCGCCCGAGCGCCCAGGCTTTCATCGCATGACTCTGCGCATGGTGCGGGGCATGACCATCTGCATGGAACCCGTCACATCTACTCCTAAAATCAGCTTGACAAGCCAGAGGAAGAAGATGAGCACTACAATGGGGATGATGCACGAGGTGACCACCATCACGGCGAGAGCCTCGATGAACCTGTTGAGGGTCGCGGTGAACCAATCGAGGGCTTTCTGAGCGCTATCGGCCAAGTCGGAAACTGCATTACCGACGTTTTCCGGCAGCCCCAAGAACCACTCGAGCGGGCTCGACGCACCCGATTCCGACGTGGCTGACTCGGGAGTCGAAGCAATCTCCTCGGTCGTCTTGTTCGCCGCCGCTATCGTCTGATCGACGGAATCCTTGTACGTCGACTCGATCATGCTGGATACCCCGATACTCACGGGAACCACGAGGAAGATCGCGAGACCGAACAAGACGAGCTTGGATGCTAGGCGCATGAGAGATTGTTTGAGATTCGGACGCCCGCGTATGAACAGCGCTCCTGCGAACACGAGACAGGCAAGCGGAATGATTATCTTGATTCCCTTTTCCATGTTCCCATCCTCTCTCGAGTAATCACCATGCCTGAAGGTGTCTGCAGACAGTATCGCCGATGAGCTGGAAGGAGCGCTGATGAAGTCGCGCGTTTTTCGAGCAAAGCGTCCTGCGAATACGAGGCACGGGAAGCGTTCCCCGCGCCTCGTATTTAGCGAGTGGTCATGAACGTCATGCGCACTCATATGTGCACGGGGGCCGCGTGCACGGACACGCAGCTGTCGTTATGGACATTGGACGATGCCCTGCGCCCAGAGGCAATCACCGCAAGAAGGAAAGGGTGAGCCATGGCAATCCCGGCCGTTGTCCTTCGCTTTCTTGCAGCCCGTGCATTGAACGCACGGGGCGAAATCGAAGCGCTGCACGCGATCCCTGAAGGCACGGAAGCAGTCGTCGTCCCAGATGGTGCCCAAGTCGCTTTTAGACAGGCTGCCGAATTCACATGCGTTCATGGACTTCTTTCTGCCCATGATAAAGCAGGGGGCGCTGTGAAGCAGGGCCATGCAGGGTGCGACCTGGCCTGCGGCCCCGATAACCACCGACCCTTCGCCGACGAACGGGCAGTAGCCGCCGCATGTGCCCGACGCATGTTGGAGGTAATGGATGGGCTCGTCAGGCTTCACCATGCGGGCGATCGCCGCGGCGGCGCCGTTCTTGTTGTCCATGGGCGGAAGGTAGATGCGCGGCGTCTTCCTCTGCCCGTACACCGAAGCTGCGTAAAGCAGCTCGTCCTGGTCGTTGGCCCTGAACGGCAGAACGTTGCTCACGAAGACGAAGTCCACCCCGATGTCGGCGGCAAGTGCGTGGATATCGGCAATTTGGTCGATCGTGCTCGCCTGAGCAACGTATTCGATGCCCACTTCAACCGGCGTGATGCCCGCCCGGTTCACCACACGCCGGCGCCTGAGCCTCACGAGCTGACGCAGGTTCCTGACCACCACGTCATAGTCGGCTCCCTGGCGCACCCCTTCGTATGATTGGTTGCCGGCTCCATCCAAAGAGACGATGATCGAGCTCGCTCCCGCATCCAAGAGGTCCGATGCCATGCTCTCGTTCAGGAGCATCCCGTTGCTGATGATCTGCGTTTTCACCCCGAGATCGTGAGCGGCGGCCACCATCGAGACGATGCGCGGGTGCAAAAGCGGCTCGCCGTAACCCCAAAACGAGACCCGCTCAAGATGGGATGCGTCCCTGAGCTCGTCGATGAGGCGTTCGTAGACATTCCAGTCGAGGTTGACGAATTCCTCGTTCCAGGTGTTCCTGATGCAGGTGGTGCACCTGAGATTGCACTTCGTCGTCGGTTCGATGTACACCCGCCGCAGCTGCGGGTTCGTTTCGCGAATCTCGAGACCCAACGGGGAATGCGCCCGCGTTGGCGAGTCGGGATACCCGTCAATCAGGATCGAACTGTCGGGGCGAAGCGAGATGTTTAGCGCGTCAAGAGCCTCCTTCGTGAGAAGGAGGCTCCCGTCCGCGTTTGCTTTAAGTTCCACGCCTGCTACGCCTTCAGGCAGCTGGCAGCTTGCAGCTTTTCGGCGATTTCCGGCAGCCCGATCTCGACCAAGTTTTCCCTGGTCTGCCATCCCGTTTGAGCGTCCCAGCGGTAAGAACCGTAGTACTCGTCGAGCATCGACTCGTATTTGCCCCGGTCAAGCAGCTCGTCCTTGTGGTTGCCCGTGGCGCTCGTCTTCTCCGTGTATATCACCGGCGGGAGGTCTTCGTTGCGGCCGAAGCCCGCGTGCAGCGTGTTGAACGCTTTCTCGATATTGATGATTCTCTCGCCAATAAGAAGGTAATCTTCGGTGGTCAGATCCTTGTCGAGAGCAGCATTGGCGATATCGCGGATGTCATCGGCATTGAACCAAGCCGGATCCATCCAGATGGTGGTGAAATAGCATCCGCCAATCGAGTCGACCACTGCCTTCAAGCGCTGCATGAAGTAAACCAGCTCGCCCTTGCCGTCATACGAGGTGGGCGTGTACGCAGTCTTCACCCCAAAGAGCTTCTCGGCCGTGGCCTCGTCGCCGGGCACCAGCTCGAAGGGCGCACCGTCGAGGTGCTTTCCACCGCGCAGCGAGATGTTGTTTCCGAGCGCCCAGCCCTTGGACACGCGCTGGGCGTCGAGGTTGTCCTGGTGCTTGTTGGCCGTGATGTAGTAATCGGAGCCCCTGCCGATGACCTTGGCGGCCTCCTCGGTGCCCAGGGAGAGAAGCTTGCCGAAGCCGCGCTGGTCCACGATCTCTCTGATGAGCGCGATGACCGCCAGGTCGTTGCCCCAAGTCAGATCGAGCCCGCCGGTGTCTTCCAGCCCGATGATGCCGTATTCGAATAGCTCGAACGCCCAGCTGATGGAGACGGCAACCTGGTCGCCGTCGAGCCCGTAGCGGCTGCAGAGCTCATAGGCCTTAATCACGTTGGACGGCGAGCGCATGTCCAAGCGCGTTCCGAACGAGTAGTACAGGTTATTCTCGGGTGCGTTGATCGTCGCCCCCTTGAACGGGCCTTCGTTTGCCTGGTATTCTACCTGCCCGCATTTGAGAATACACCCGTAGCATTCCTTGCAGAAGCGCCCGGTGCGAGGCCAGTTGTCGATGCGCAGCGGCGACTCGTCCAGGTTCTCGTACGTGTCGCCCTGAGTGCCGCGGTAGGGATACGCGTCGTTGTCGTTCTGCAGTGCTACGGGAGCGAGGAACACGCCGAACGTCTGGAGGCCCTCGAACGAATCGGCTGCCTGCAGCTTGTCGTGCTTTTCCTTCACGACCTGCTCGAAGCGCTCCGAAGAGGGCACATCCTCGCTCTCTTCGTTGCTGGCGCGCACGGCGATGGCCTTGAGGTTCTTTGAGCCCCACACCGCGCCGATACCGCCCGAGGTGGTGCAGCGCGTCTTGTTGGTGATCAGCGCCGATTGGTGAAGGAGGCGTTCGCCCGCCTGGCCAATGCCCAGCACGGGGATGTCCTCGTCGTCCAGTTCCCAGCGAATAATGTCTTCTGCCGTCCAGGTGTCGGTGTTCCAGATATGCGCGGCGTTCTTGATCTCCACCTGGTCGTCGTGGATGTAGATGTAGACCGGGTGTGGCGCCTTGCCCGTGATCACCACGTGGTCCCAGCCCGACCATCTAAGCTCCGGGCCAACGAAACCGCCAATCATGCCAAAGTTGATGCCGCCTGTGTTGTAGTTCTTCGTCTCCACTTCGATCTTTCCCGACCCGATGAACGAGCTGCCGGTGAGCGTGCCCGTGTTGATTACGATGGGGTTCTGCGGATCGAGCGCGCCTATTGACGGATCGCACTCGTTCAGGAGAAGCCAGCTGCCAACCCCTCTTCCCCCAAGAAACCGCTCGCGCAAAGGTCTGGAATCTTCGGATGTGATCGTCCCATCCGTAAGATTGATGCGCAGTATTTTCCCCATCTCGAACCCTCCTGTCTGGCGTTCCGCCGTATCGGCTTGATTTGCTTGCTCATTATAGGAACGCAGTTTGGGAAGAGACATTACGTATATCCTATGGGTAGCTATGGTGAAATCAGATATCCACTTGCAGGCGACCACCGTCCTGCGGCCATGCATTTAGGCTGATCCCGTACACGCGCGACTTCGCTTTCAAACAGCCCCCATCCAATACAAGCGCGGTCGGCTAGAATGTCTGCATCGGATATGGAAGGGGTAAGACGATGGCATCCAGCTCAGAGTACCTCGAGTACGTCCTCGACCTGCTGGCCGACGTGCCGCAGGTCTCGTCGCGCAAGATGATGGGCGAATACCTGCTCTACGCGTCCGACAAGCTCTTCGGCGGCATCTACGATGACCGGTTCCTGGTAAAGGACACGCAAGCCTCGCGGGCAGCGCTCACCACGGCCGAGGTGCCGTACGAGGGCGCATCGCCGATGCTGCTGGTGGATCTGGAAGACAAGGCGGCCGTGGCCGCGCTGGTGACGGCGATGCTGCCGGAGCTTCCGGAGCCGAAGAAGAAGCGATAAGACGAAGGGAAGGACGGCGCCGCTATTCCGCCAATGCAGCGCACGCGGCGAATACAATTGCCCTGTCCAGCGTAGTGTTCTCCATATCCAACATCACTTCCATAATGCGACATCGATCCTACTTGGGCCAGTTCCGCGCTTTCTCGAAACCCGGGAAAAGGCACCGCTCGATGACGTCCTTTCCCCGCAGCGTGTCCAGCCATTCTTTCGGTATGGCCCGATAACCGTACACAGCGCCCGCGAGCGCACCGGCAACACAGGCGGTCGTGTCGGTGTCATACCCCAGGTTCACGGCAGCCAGCACGCATTCGGCGTACGTATCCGTATTCGCGAAGCACCAGATTGCAGCACCGAGAGTGTCGAGCACGTATCCGCCCGAGCGTACCTTCTCGCGCGGCCACGACGCCACATCGGCCAGGAAGGCAAACTCTTCGCCACCTGAAATGCTGTGCTTTAACGCAAGGTCGAGCGGACTTCCTCCGACCAGATTCTGGATGAGCTTCACGAAGCAGACGCACGACTCGGTCGATATGCGGTGCGCATGTGTGATCGCAGACACCGCTCGAATCTCTTCGTCGGATGCATGCGTGTAGGCCAGCGGCGCGATGCGCATGAGGGATCCGTTGCCGTTTGAGCGCTCTCCCCCACACCCCCGCCCATCAGTGAGCGCCGTCGCCACCGTATTACCCACGTCGAACACGCTGCCGTCGGGCGTGTAGGCGCCCTCACGCAGCCACGACACGAAGCGCCTGCGCATGTCACGCACGTCAACGCGACCGCAGTCACGGATACTGTCGCACGTCGCGAGCATCATCGACGTGTCGTCCGAGAACGTCCCGGTGGGTTGCCCATGCGCCCCGCCCGAGACCATGCCGCCGCATTCGAACGAATCGCGCTCACGAAACTCGTAGGGAACACCGAGAGCATCCCCCACAGCCGCGCCATATACAGCGTCTCTCAACGAGAAAAACGACGGCCTCATGGCCTCGGGTATCTCGCCTTCGCGGATGAACTTGCCACACCTGTACCCATTAAAGATTGCATCGGAGAACAGAAAGCGCTCGCCTGACTCTTTCATGATGATGCTCGGCTGCGGGCCCACACTGTCGACACCGCAATCCCACCAGAACTCGAAAGAGCTCTCGTACTCTGCAAACTTGTTGATTCGTGCGTCGTAGCTCAGTGCTTTCGCAACCGCTTGTTCGAAGGTAATCATCAAACCTGCCTTACGTCGTTCAATGAATCTGAAAACTATTCTCGCATTACAGAAGTAATAGCGTGTACCGCAAATTGGACAGGGAAGATAGATCAAGTTGATTTATTGAAGCAAAACGACGAAAGAGGAGCAATGACAACGTACCTGCAATCTTTCAGGCTCCCAATCGAAGAAGAAGAGTCACTGATTACAAAGAGGATGGCAGAGAACGGCGGGGTGTACGGATACATCGACAACGCCTACCCCTGCGGATTATTCGGCTCAAAGGGGCTCTATGAAGTTCACTTCCGCAATATCACCATCTTCTACGGCGGCAATGGTTCGGGAAAGAGCACGCTACTCAACCTGATTGCAACAAAGGTGGGGCTCAACCGGATTGCTCCGTGCAATTCTAGTGAGCTGTTCGACGAATATGTAAAGAAATGCAGCTACACCATGGGATATGACGAGGAAGGTGTTCATTTTCGTATCCCAAATGAAAGCCGAATCATCACGAGCGATGACGTTTTCGACTACATACTGGCAGTACGGACCAACAACGCCGATATCAGAGAGGAAACTGAGCGCGGCAAGGACAAATACCGCACCCTCAAATATGGGGAGACCATCAAGTTCAACGGAATGGAAGATTACGAGGACTTCAGGATGATGGTACTCGCAAGAACCAAATCCCTGTCGAGGCGTCAGTTCCTCAGGCGCACTGCGGGCAAAGAAGTCAGGATGCAAAGCAATGGCGAGACCGCATTATCGTATTTCGACACGAAATTGAAGAACGACAGGCTATATTGTCTTGATGAGCCAGAGAACAGCATGTCTCCGTAAATGCAACTGAAGCTGATGAAGATGCTTCAGGAAATAACTCGATATTGCGGATGTCAGCTCATCATCGCAACACACTCTCCTTTTTTGCTCTCCTTGGATGGGGCAAGAATATACGATCTGGACACTTCCCCAGTTGACACACGGAACTGGTGGGAACTGGAAAACTCCAAGGTCTACTTCGATTTCTTTAAACGACATGAACCACTGTTCCTCAAGAGAAACGACTGAAGGCGCAGAATTCAGACTTTGACATGACGTCAAGCAATTGAATCCCGTCGTCAGGAATAGAAGCTCAGGAGCGCATTAGCCGAATGCCGGAGGATATCCTCGAGAGCCTCTGAGTTCATATCAGATACTCAAGCGCGCACTCGCACCTCTCCCTTATCTCGGGCGTCGCGCCCTCTCTCATGATGAAGATGGATTGCATTCGTGTTTGACTGCATTCCTCGTTCTATATCGAAAGATCCATAATCCGCTTGGTTAGCTCTTGCACAGTAAGAAATGGTCGTTTCGTGGTATGGCTTCTTATGTCGGAGTTTACAATTGCAATATCGACAATCCTGGGCTTGCGGTCGATCGCATCTCTCATCCAGCCAAGGTCTGCCTTCGTATCATCATCATAATCGCCCTCGCCACCGTGCTCCCTCCTGCGAACGCTGAGCTTCTGGAACACTATGGACTTGTCAGTCTCGCCCGATTGCTCGAAGTGTTGAAGCAGGTACATCTCAAACTGAGGCGCGGAAAAGGCCAGGTGTACGCCCCTTTCCTCCGCATATCGCTTCAGTTC
>CACZSV010000226.1 GCA_902783925.1 uncultured Coriobacteriaceae bacterium | reverse complement strand
GGACAACATGTTCGATATAGTCACCGCCTTCGAAACAGTCTATTTTTGGCCCGATATGGACGGTGCGCTTAAGGAAGTCCTGCGCGTCATGAAACCGGGGGCCGTATTTCTCATCTGTAACGAAGCAAACGGTTCGACGCTCGAAATGCGCGAGCAAGCCAATGCGATCGATGGCATGACCATATACACGGCAGATAACCTTAAGAGACTACTTCTCAAGTGCGAATTCTCCATCGAATCCACGCATGATACTGGCGAAAAGGGCTGGATTTCTGTGCTTGCAAGAAAGTAAGCAACTAGATGCATATAGCCATTTTACAAAGCTGCAACATCCTCAATGTAGAATGACGCCACGTTCACAATCACACAGAGAGGGTATGGAACGTGGCACACATCAACGAGAATTACCTCAAGCTTCCAGGAAGCTATCTTTTCAGCGAAATCGCACGTCGTACAGCAGCTTATGTGAATAGCCATCCTGATGCCGAACTCATCAAATTGGGTATTGGCGATGTAACGCGCCCACTTGCCCCGGCTGTGACGCAGGCGATGCATACCGCCGTCGACGATCTTTCGCGCGCTGAATCCTTCTATGGCTACGGCCCAGAACAGGGCTATGATTTTCTGCGCGACCCAATCGCGCAATTCGATTTTGCTGCACGAGGTGTCGATATCTGCGTCGACGAAATCTTTGTCTCAGACGGCGCGAAAAGCGACTGCGGCAACATCGGAGACATTCTCTCTGTAGACAATATCGTGGCTGTATGCGACCCAGTCTACCCGGTTTATGTCGACACCAATGCAATGGCTGGCCGCGCTGGAGATTACAGCGAAGACACCCAAAGATGGTCTGACATCGTCTATATGCCCACAACCGCAGAGAATGGTTTCTGCCCCGAGCTGCCCGAAAAAGATGTCGACATCATCTACCTCTGTTCCCCCAATAACCCCACGGGAACAGTGCTCAACGCGCATCAGCTAAAAAAGTGGGTCGATTATGCAAACGAGCATGAGGCTATCATCATGTTCGATGCGGCCTACGAACGCTTTGTCATCGAACCAGACATTCCGCACTCGATTTACGAAATCGAAGGTGCCAAAACCTGCGCGATCGAGTTCCGCTCGTTTTCCAAAACCGCTGGTTTCACAGGCGCACGCTGCGGATACACCGTCGTTCCCAAGGAGCTCATCCGTGGCGGCACAAGCCTTAACACCCTTTGGAATCGACGCCAAACCACCAAATTCAACGGTGCTTCATATGTTATTCAACGGGGTGCAGCGGCAATTTATACACCCGAAGGCGAACGTCAAATCGAGGAAACGCTCGCATACTATCGTTACAACGCGCATATCATCAAAGAAGGCCTCGAGCGTGCGGGGTTCGATGTTTTCGGCGCCGTCAACAGCCCGTATGTGTGGTGCAAGACTCCTGGGCAAATGGGGTCTTGGGACTTCTTCAACGTCTTGCTCGAGCAAGCGAACGTCATCACTACGCCCGGTGCCGGCTTTGGACCAGCTGGCGAAGGATACATCCGCCTGACCGCATTTGGTGATACGCAAGACACAGAGAAGGCCGTCATGCGCATCGAGGCGCTTAAGCTATAGAATAGAACTCGAACAAAGCTGAATACGAGCGTGCCGTACAACTCGGCTTGAAAGGACTGCGCATGCAAGAGTACAAAAAGGAATTCATCGATTTCATGGTCGCCTCGGATGTTCTCAAATTCGGCGAATTCACGCTGAAGAGCGGCCGCAAGTCGCCGTTCTTCATGAATGCAGGCGCCTATATTACAGGCAATCAGTTGCATAAATTGGGTATCTATTACGCCCGTGCAATCCACGACACGTTCGGTCTCGATTTCGACGTTGTTTTCGGGCCTGCGTACAAAGGTATTCCACTCTCTGTCGTGACATGCATCGCGCTCCAAGAGCTCTATGACAAAGAAGCGCGATATTGCTCTAACAGGAAAGAAGCCAAGGACCACGGTGACGCCGGAATTCTTCTTGGCAGCCCGCTTGAGGACGGAATGCGCGTCGTAATGGTCGAGGATGTAACGACTTCGGGCAAATCAATCGACGAAACGTATCCACTCATCACCGGAGTTGCGCAAATTGATGTCGTCGGTCTTATCGTTTCGCTCAATCGCATGGAAGTCGGGCCTTCTGGCACCATGTGTGCCATCGACGAGGTGAGCGAGAAATACGGATTCCCCACCGATGCGATTGTGGACATGAGTGAGGTCATTGAGTATTTGTATAATCATGAGCGGCAGGGACGCGTGGTCATTGACGACATGATTAAGGCCGCCCTCGACAAATACTATGCCCAATACGGAGTTCCGGGCTCACCTGTACTTGCATAAGCGTTCATTAATGGATATTATCGCTTGACGTGTGAGTATTCGCGGCGTTGCATCGCGCCACGTAGAGAGAGAAGGACAAGACGATGATTTTGAATCCCGAGAAGGCAGAGCAGAACGCCATTCAGCAAGCTCGCTATGGTTCGCCGGTCAGCCCGCATAAGAAACGCGTCAAGGAGATGATTCTCTCCACGACTGCCGGCTATATCGCCACGGGCATCGTTATCTGCTGCTTCTTCCTCATCGCGGCAATCGGTGCCTAGCTTTTCGTAATATATGAAAGAAGGGGACGGCTGTTACGCCGTCCCCTTTTTCATGCACACGTTTTCTATTTTCGCGCTTCTACCACGATAGTAATTCATAACCCGTTTCTGTCACGACAAGCTGCACTTCCCACTGAGCCGAGGGGCTTCCGTCAGCCGTGCGTACAGTCCACCCATTGGGATCGTTCATGTCGATTGCAGACCCTCCGAGATTGACCATCGGTTCGATGGTAAAGCACATGCCGGGAACCAGAATCGGGCCAGTGCCAGCCTGTGCCACAAAGCTCACAAACGGGTCTTCATGAAAATCGAGCCCAATGCCATGTCCACCGAACTCAGCAACAACCGAAAAACCCGCATCGCTTGCAACCTTGTTCACGGCCGCGCTTACGTCACCCAAGTGAATCCACGGCTTGACCGTAGCAAGGCCCGCCTTTACAGACTCATGAGTGACCTCTACCAGGCGTTTCCACTCATCATCGACGTCGCCGATGCAGAACATGCGCGATGAATCCGAATAGTATCCGTCGAGAATTGTCGACATGTCGACATTGATGATATCCCCATTCTTCAGGACGTCTTCTTCACTTGGAATTCCATGACAGACGACGTTATTGATAGATGTGCAGACGCTCTTGGGGAAGCCCTCATAATCGAGGTCCGCAGGAATCGCCCCGCGCTCGACGCAATAATCGTAGACCCACTTGTCGATTTCCGCAGTTGTCACGCCTTCTTTTATATGCTCTGCCACATAATCGAGCGAACCGATATTGACTTTGGCAGATGCTTTAATTCCCTCAATATCTTCTGCCGTTTTAAGTAAATCGCGCCCGAGTATCTCTTCGCCGGAATCATAAAGTGCCTGGAGCTTGCGGTCGAACTCAAGATGGCACTTCTTGTATTTTTTTCCACTGCCGCACCAACAATCGTCATTGCGGCCAGGGCTTTCTAATCCGTCATACACGAATATCCTCAATTCTCGAAAGTTAAATGATGCTTACATCATAGACCTTTTAACTGTTTTTCCCTACATCTTCTTTTTTATACG
>CACZSV010000225.1 GCA_902783925.1 uncultured Coriobacteriaceae bacterium | reverse complement strand
TCCTTGATGGGCATGCCCGATACCTTGAGACGCTCCACGAAGCGCACCCACTCCAGGTCGTCCTCATCAAACAGACGCCTGCCGTCGCTTGAGCGCCGCTGGTTGGGAATCAGACCATTTTTCTCGTAGAAGCGGATGGTCGATGCCGGCATTCCCAACTCTGCCGCCGCGTCTCCTATGGTGTAGAGCCTGTCCATATATGGTTCCCTCCTAGTCCATAACCTTTTCCCAGAAGCGAATCGCGTTAATTCCGAGCGTGTCTGCAAGTTCTTCGAGCTCGATGACTTCGACTTCGCTTAGCTCGACGGTAGCTGCAGCCGCAGCGTCGGTCACGTGTCGCTCCTTGGTCACGCCCACGATGGGGAGCGTGCCCTTCGCAATAGCCCAGGCTATGGGCACCTGCGCAGCACCGACACCATGCGCATTGGCGACCTCGGCGAGTTTGGAATTGAGTACCTCGATCTTATCAAGGATGGGATTATACGTTTGCGCGCGAGCAGATCCTTCGGGCATGGGATGGGTTGTATCGTATTGTCCAGAGAGCGCACCCTGCTCGAGCACCATATACGAGAAGAACACGACGTCGTTGGCTTTGCACCAGTCAAGGATGCCTGAATCGATAGATGAACGATTGATCAGACTTAGATGGTTCTGAACCGCGCCGAGTTTCAGACCATGTTCGCGCAAAATGGCGTCAGCCTCCTTAATCTCGGCCAGATTGTGATTTGACACGCCAATCATAGGAGCGTCATCGCGACCTTCGAAGAACTCGGCAAGCACACGGGTCCACTTGGGAGCTTCGGACGTGTTATGCACCCAGTAGACATCAAAGCGATCAAGTCCCATGAGATTCAGCTGCATGTCGTGCATTGCGGCCACGGGATTGTCGGCGGAAACATTCACGCATTGTGGAGTCAACTTGTCAGATACTAAATAGCTGTCTCGCGGCAAATCCTTCAAGAAGCCAGCAAGTACTTTTTCCGAGGTGCCCATGCCATAGGCGTAGGCAGTATCCCAGAGGTTGAGACCAGATGCCATCGCAGTATCGAAAACGGCTTTAAGCTCGGATGCATCGATGCTGCCTCCAAAAGTACCATCATTGCCCCAGGCCCATGCGCCGAGAGCGATTTTTGGAAACTTGATGTCTGCCATGAAAGAATTCCTTTCCATAGGTTTCAGTTGTTACACGACGTCGTCGGAAAGGATTGTGCGACTTAAACCATGGTTTAAGTCAAGCAATTTTCTCGAAGTTGTTAAAACTTCTTCACAGGCCTTGTTCTGAGCACATAGTGCAGCCTAGAACGAAACTGAAAACTTGCGCTTCATTTTCTTTGGTTCAAATCTGCCCAGGCTTGTGCGAGAATAAAATAGTTAGCTTTATCTAACATTTCTGAGGAGCAATCATATGCAGAACAGGACCTTCGAGGGGGTCGCCGACACGCTGCACATGAAACTCTAGATGCAACGAATGGAGAGACACATGAAGAGCGAAGCCGAATACAAGGAGCTTTCGATCAGGGAATTCACAAAGGCTGCAGAGGTTTACGACAGCGGCCATGCAGGGATCTACGAGATGTGCAAGGACGACTACCCGCCCATTCTCGATGAGTTGAAGAAAGACGGCTTCGAAGACCTTCTCGACGTGGGCTGCGGTACGGGCCCAATGATCGAGCTACTAGCATCCGAGTTCTCGGACAAGCGCTACACGGGGCTCGACCTGACGCCTCGAATGGTCGAGGTCGCGGACACGAAGGGCATCGAAAACGCGCGTTTTGTCGTGGGCGATGCCGAGAACTTGCCGTTTGACGACGCGAACTTCGATGCCGTCATCTGTGCGAACAGCTTCCATCACTACCCGAACCCGCAATCGTTTTTCAACGAGGTCGCGCGCGTGCTGCGCCCCGGTGGCAAGCTAGTCTTGCGCGATTACACGACCGCCACACCCATCGTGTGGCTCATGAACCACGTGGAAATGCCCCTGGCAAACCTCGTGGGCCACGGCGACGTGTGCGCCTATACGCTCGATGAAGTCCGCACGTTCTGCATGGCATCCGGGCTTGTACCAGTTAAGCTGGAAGCTCAGAAGAAGTTCCGACTTCACCTGGTCGCACGCAAGCCAGCTGACGTATCTGGCCAGCAGCTCCAGTTCGGCGACGTCCAGGAGACGGCACTCGTCACACTGGCGATACGCGCAAGTGAGACGGCCCGACCGAACCCGCGCATCCGCGACGAGAAGGCAGCCGAGATCATCAGCTCGCTGGGCGTAGACGTGAGCAAGTACGACCCGTTCCTTTCGCATGAGGGCGTGGTCGCACGCACCATCATGTTCGCCGACGCGCTGCGGGCGCTCATCGAGCAGTACCCCGAAGCCCTGTGCATCAACCTGGGCTGTGGGTTCGACGACAAGTTCAGCCAGGTCGACAACGGGCAAATCGAATGGTTCGACGTGGACCTACCCGACCAGATTGCCGTGCGTCGTAAGGTCTACGAGGACCGCCCGCGCTGCACGATGCTTGATGGCGATGCGCTCGACGGGGCCTGGACGAAGCAGCTACCAAAGGACCGCTCAACCACTATCGTGGTAATGGAGGGCGTACTCGAGTACTTCACCAAGGAGCAGACGGCCGCCTGCCTTCACATGCTCTGCAACTCATTCGAGCACGGCTGGCTCGTCACCGAGATGAACTCAATGTTCATGGTGAAGCACTCGAAACAGCACGACGCTATCAAGAACACCAACGCCACCTTCAAGTGGGGTACCGACTCCGGCGAGGAGTTCGTTGAGCTCGAGCCGCGTCTGCAACTCGTTTGGGAGCGGAGCTACAACATAGAGATGCGCAAACACACCTTGCGTGGCAAGCTATTCGCCGCGACACTCGGCAAAAACGTGAACAACCGCCTGGCCGTGTTCGCCTGGTGAGAGCATGTGGCGGGAAATGGGCTCCAGCCCTGGCACTGCTTAATGTCATCCTCTCGTAGCAAAGTTATTTAATGCAAACTTTACTATTGCATATGCGCCTTGATGTTCTATCATATGAAGTTAGTTCTAATTAACTTTTGAAAGGATATCTATGGCTAAGAAGAAACGGGGGGACCTTTCCGTTCTCCTAGACTATGCTGGCGAACGAAAGGGCCTGACCTTCTTAGGGCTCGCACTCTCCGCCATCGCCATGGCCCTGAGCATGGTGCCCTATATCTGCGTATGGCTCGTGACGCGTGATTTGGTTGCCGTTGCACCCGACTGGAGCGCGGCAGGCTCCATCGCCGATTATGGCTGGGTGGCATTCGCTTTCGCAGTAGCGGGCATCGCCGTGTATTTCTTAGCGCTCATGTGCACGCATCTGGCGGCATTCCGTACGGCATCCAATATCCGCAAGCAGGGTATGGCGCACTTGATGAACGTGCCGCTCGGTTATTTCGACAGCAATGCAAGCGGTCTCATCCGCAACCGGCTGGATGGAGCTTCCGCAGAAACCGAAACGCTTCTTGCACACAATCTAGCTGATATCGTAGGCACCGCAACGATGTTCGTCGCCATGATCGTCCTCATGTTCGTGTTCGACTGGCGCATGGGCGCTGCCTGTCTGATCGCCGCCGTCATCTCCGTCGCATCGATGTTCACCATGATGGGTGGCAAGAACGCCAAGCTCATGGAAGAATATCAAGCCGCGCAAGACCGCATGAGCAAGGCGGGAACGGAGTACGTACGCGGCATTCCTGTGGTGAAGGTGTTCCAGCAGACAGTCTATTCTTTCAGGGCCTTCAAGGAGGCCATCGACAATTACAGCGCAAAGGCGAGCCATTACCAAGGGGATGTCTGCCGGATCCCTCAGTCAATCAATCTCACCTTTACCGAAGGCGCGTTCGTCTTTTTGGTCCCCGTGGCCCTTCTTCTGGCACCGGATGCACTTGCCTCGGGTAACTTCGCAAGCTTCGTGACAAACTTCGCATTTTACGCAGTGTTTTCCGCCATCATCTCGACGGCGTTGGCGAAGATCATGTTCGCGGCAAGCGGCATGATGTTAGCCAGTACAGCTCTCGGCCGCATTCGCCCGGTCATGAGCGCTCCAGCACTCGACGTCGCGCAAAACCCCGAGATGCCGCAGGGGAACCGCGTCGAGTTCAAGGACGTGAGCTTCACCTACGATGGCGCAGCAGAGCCAGCACTGGACCATGTCTCGTTTATAGTCGAGCCTGGCCAAACAGTAGCTTTGGTCGGTCCCAGCGGCGGCGGCAAGACCACCGCCGCCAGCTTGATTCCGCGATTTTGGGATGTCACAGGAGGCGCAGTCGAAGTGGGCAGCGTCGACGTGCGCAACATCGAACCACACGTCCTCATGAAGCAAATTGCCTTCGTTTTTCAAAACAGTCGTCTGTTCAAGACATCGATTCTTGAAAACGTCCGAGCTGCGCGCCCGGAAGCCACGCGCGAGGAGATTGAAGCGGCTCTTGCCGCGGCACAGTGCGACGACATCATCGCCAAATTGCCAAAGGGCATAGATACGATAATCGGCGCGGAAGGTACCTATCTTTCCGGCGGCGAGCAGCAGCGCGTCGCTTTGGCCCGCGCCATTTTGAAGGACGCGCCTATCGTCGTGCTCGACGAAGCGACCGCTTTCGCCGACCCTGAAAACGAAGTGCTCATACAAAAGGCCTTCGCCACGCTTACGCATAATCGTACCGTCATCATGATCGCCCATCGCCTGTCGACGGTGGTCGGCGCCAACAAAATCATCGTGCTCGATCACGGCGTAATAGTTGATCAGGGAACGCACGATGCGCTGGTGGATGCTGGCGGGTTGTACGCCCGCATGTGGGACGACTACAACCAAGCCGTCCAATGGCGAATCTCGAAGGAGCGAGCGGAGGCCAAGTATGTTGTTCGATAAGAAGTTCCAGCGGAAATTCGCGCTCTCGGACCAGGGTGTCTCTAATGTGAAGAAGGGCACAACATGGACCGTTATCGTGAACCTCGTGGTCATGGGTGGCATGGGCATTCTCTACCTACTCATGATGCAATTCGTGGACACGCTTACCAATGGAGCGCCTTTGCCAGGCGTTCTCCTGTTCAGTTTGGGCGTGCTCGCATTTGTAATCCTTTCCTTCATCACGCATTACCAGCAGTACCAGACAACGTATGGGCTGGTCTACGATGAAGTCAAAACCATGCGCGTCGGACTGGCTGAACGCTTGCGCAAGCTTCCGCTCAGTTTTTTTGGAAAACGCGACCTGGCTGACCTGACCGAAACGATCATGGGCGACGTAAACCGCATGGAGCATGTATGGTCCCATGCGCTGGGTTACCTCTATGGCAGCTACATATCGACGGCAATCATCGCTGTCATACTTTTTGCAATGGATTGGCGGCTGGCCATTGCATGCCTGTGGGGAGTGCCTGCAGCTTTCGTGCTGCTGTTCGGAAGCCGCAGGATGGCTGAGCGTAACGCTGAGAGGACCAAAGCGGCGGCTTTGGACGTTTCCGACGGCATTCAGGAAGCACTCGAGAACATTCGTGAAATCCACGCAACGAACCAGGAACAACGTTACCTTGATACGCTTTATGGCAAAATCGATGCGCACGAGAACACGATGATCAAAGGTGAACTGGCTACAGGCTTGTTCGTGAATGGCGCAAGTGTGATCATGCGCCTTGGTGTTGCTACTACCATCCTGGTGGGTGCGAACCTTATCGCATCTGGTCAGATCGACTTCATGATGCTGTTCATATTCCTGCTGGTCATCACACGTGTTTATGCGCCGTTTGACCAGAGCTTGACCATGATTGCGGAGGTGTTCCTCTCGCAGGTTTCCGCAAATCGCCTCATGGAAATCTACGATACGCCGACAGCCGAAGGCGCGATGACGTTCGAAGCTTCGGACCACGACATCGTGTTCAAGGACGTGGGCTTTGCTTACGACGACGAGCAAGTGCTCAAGGGCG
>CACZSV010000224.1 GCA_902783925.1 uncultured Coriobacteriaceae bacterium | reverse complement strand
GGCTTGCAACCACCATCACTGATTGATAAAAACATATGTTCGTATTCAATTTCGAACAAGCCTACGTAAAAGACGAGCCCCGAACATGAGTCGGGGCTCTTTTCATAAGCGAAGGAAAGCCTTGCCATCAAGCGTTCACGCCGGAATATCCATCGTTCAGGTTCTTCTGGGACTCCTCAAAGGTGACCCAACCATCGGGAAGGACGATGTTCTCATGTTCATGACAGGCGGTGCAAACGACAGTCGAAGCTCGATGTCCTTTATGGCAATCAGTGCACTCGAGCGACAATCCGGCATGATGCTGTTCGTGGAAATTGAAAGCACGTGTCGAAGTTGACTCTGCGAGTTTGGATTTGCTGATCTGACCGTTGTCACCGAGCAGGTATACATGGCAGTTCTCGTTGGCGCAGAAAGACTCCCCTGCTTTACCGTCCCAGGCCATGAGGTCTGAAGCGGCACGCTCGTTACGCGGATAGGGATAGTTTCCGGCTACGTAGTTCATGCCGTCGTGTGCCAGCTCCATGACATTGGGAATATGGCACTCGACGCAAAGGATCTCGGGATTGGCCGTCGCCTTGTTTTCGCGATGCAAGACTGCCATCATCGCGTTGGTGTTCTTAACGGGATTGCCGTACTTGTCGATGCCGGGAGCATTCTGCTCCTGCATATAGTTGTCGACGTAATCGCCTTCGATATGGCACAAAGTTGAGCAGAAGGTTGGTGACTCGTGCCAAACCATCATGCCGGCCCCGACGGCAACGAGCACCACGACCACGACCGCAACGATGGCCAATTTCTTTGATCCCTTGCGTTTCTTCTCGGGCATATCGAGCTCTCGCTCGCTTGTTTGCTTGTCTTCGCTCATGCATCGCTCCTTTCTAGATTATCAAGGAACGGAAATCAAGCCGCAACCGAAGACATGCCAAGTATCTGGTCGGCTTCGTCGAGCATCTCGTTGCCTTTGTCGAGGCAGTACTGATAGTACGTCGGGTTATGAGCGCCTTCGCTGTTTTCTGCAGCTGCGAGGTTCCAATAGTAGCAAGATGCGCGCTGGAGCCATTGCAAGCGTTCGAGCGTTGCAGAATCGATACCGTTACTGGTTGCGAACTCGTTGTCGAGCATAAGGACCTTTTGACCGTCCTTATCCTGTTCGGTAGCGACTTTGCTCTCGAGGTTTTGGATGTACTTGGCACAGCGGTTGCCGAGGACCGTAGTGGCACCGTCGATTTCCTTCTGCCAAGCGGCGACTTCGGCTTTGATGTCCGCATGGCACGAGCTGCAGTCACGCTCGATCAGCTCTTTGTTTTCAAGCGGGCTGATCCACTCGTGGCTGGCATACACGGTGCCGTCAGAAGCGGCAGTAGTGGCCATGTGGCAGTCATTGCAGTCATAGCCAAGATTCTGCATGTGCGAACCCTGATGCAAGATTTCGTTGTCGCCGCCATAGATGAACTCGTATTCAGCATGGCGTATGGCAAGCATCTTGGCGCCGGTGGAAGCGTATGTCCAGTCGACGAAATCGTGGTCGTCATACCATTTCAGAGCCTTTTCGGGAACCATGTCGGAACGGCCGTTATCGTACGGGCTTGTGGGAATGCTGGTGCCGGGAGCCATGGAGTAGTCGCAATGGCATTGGCCGCAAACCTCGCCGTTGAGCGTGTTGCCAGCATCGGAACCCATGGCGCGATTCCATTCGGCACGGTCGACCTCGAGGTAAACCTTGCCATCCTTCATGGGTGTGTTGGCATGGCAACTAGCGCAGCTGATATTCTCGGTGATATCGGTGACTACTTCGTTGAACGGACGCGCGTGCACGCCCTCGCCTTCCATGTCGACCAAATTGGAATACTGCGGTGACTTGCAGGTTATGCACGCTGCTTTGGTCTTGGTGCCGTCGCCGACGCGGCCGTTATGGGTGACAGTCCACACTGAGAAGACGTGGCTGGCAGGCTCGGTGTAATACTTGGCATAACCATACCCGAGTCCAAGGATCTTGATCTCGGGGTTGGTAACCAGGTAATCCATCTTGTTTGCGTCTACGTATTCGTAGCCTTCAGGCAAGCAGCTTGTCACATCGTCTGTCTTAGAGGCATAACCCTCGGCAACGAACTTGTTCTCGAGGTAGTCCTCGGCAGGAGGCGTGTTTGTAGAATTTGCCAGGTACGATTCGTACTCGTGTGGGTATGCCTCAGCCCATTGCTTAGCCGAGACAACATCGTATTTATCGGGAGTCACCTGAACATCGGCTTGTTGGACATTGGGAGTCGGATTGCCCACCTTGGTAGTGTTGGCCTTTGGCGCGCATGCGGCAAGTCCGGCAATCACCGCCACAATAACTACGACGCATATCGTGATTAGCAGCTTCTTACTCTTCATGGAAAGCCCTCTCTCACGGAGCTGTACCCAATTATGATTAATACTATTTCATGATTGCTGAATTGAAAACATACAGTTCATGGGTAAAAAGTCAGGACACTTTAACGTGTGCGGCTAACGTATGATTATCAAAGCGAGATGATTTTCGAAAGCATTAGCGTTGAAGCGAAAATAAGCCTCTGAGCTGTTTTGAATGGAGTGCATGATATGCCCGCAATAGATAGGAACAGCACGACTCCTTACTACATGCAGTTATACAGCCAGGTTGCAAAGGGCATAGAATCGGAAATATATCCTGCGGGTAAGAAGCTGCCTTCTATCCGGGATTGCGCGCGGGAGCTCGGCGTTTCGAATACAACCGTTGAACTGGCTTATCAGAAGCTTGTCGAGGAAGGTTACGTTAGCGCGAAACGCGGCAGCGGCTATACTATTTGCACTGTTGGCAAGGCTTCCACGTCTGGTTTGGAACGATTCACCGATGAATGTCGCGAGGAGTTCTTGAAGCTGTCTGAAAACGAGACGCAGCGAGAGTCGGAAACGGATCCAGAATATGATTTCGCGTACGATTCCGTAGACGAAACCTTGTTCCCCTTCAACTTGTGGGCCCGTATTTCACGCGATGTGTTCTTTGCCAAGGGAGCGCAGGAAGCGTGCCTGTATAACGACCGTCAGGGCCTGAAGGGGCTGAGGACCCAGATCGCGACTTTCTTGAACGGGGAAATGGGAATTTACTGCTCGCAGGAGCAGGTTCTCGTAATGCCCACGACGCGAGATTTGATCTCAGAGATCATTGCCTTATTCGAGCCTGATGAGGCCGTCATGTCCATGGAAGAGCCTGGCTTCGACGAAGTTTCTTCCCTCTTGCTGGATAGAGGGCATGAGGTGCGTTTAATACCGATGTATCCCTCCCCTGCCTGGAATGAAGTGGAACAGCTCTTGGATGGCGTCAATGTGGTCTTCGCAACTCCCTCTACCCAATTTCCCACGAACCATGTCATGTCATATGACATGCGTAAGAGAATCGTGGCATGGGCGCAGGATAATAATGCTTACATTATCGATGACGAGTACGGTTGGGAGTTCTTGACGGGCATGTCGCGCATTCCATCACTTGGCGTCATCGACAATTCGGGTCATGTCATTACAACTGGGACCTTTTCCAACTCGTTTAGCCCGGCAGTTAGTCTCAGCTACGCCGTTTTGCCACCTCAGTTGATGCTTAAATGGCGCAACAAGCGACGTGGCGCGCACCCGAAGGTACCTTGGCAGACGCAAGCGGCCATGGCGGCTTTCATGGAAGGGGGATATTGGCGCACGCACATTCGCAAGACGCGTATGGCCATGCAAAAGAAGCGCGCCGTCTTGATGAAATCCCTTGAGAACCATATGGGCGCCAATATAGAGGTTGTAAAAGGCCCGAATAGCCTATACGTGCTCGTCAACGTGAAGGACGGGAGGACCGAAGCAGAATTAATCAAGGCCGCAGAAGACGGCGGTGTGCGCGTGTACCCGACGAGCAGATACTGGGCAGGAGAGTTGCCGGATGATGGCTGCTGCATTCTTGTAGGATATGCAGGCATACCTATCGAGAAAATCGACGAGGGAATCGAACAACTCGCAAAGACCTGGGATTTCTAGTCGCCTGCAGCCTTGCGGGCAACGGCTTCTTCGAGAAGCGTCATCTGGGCCT
>CACZSV010000223.1 GCA_902783925.1 uncultured Coriobacteriaceae bacterium | reverse complement strand
TTACGCAGTTCGGCAACGAGCCTTCCGCATATATCGAGAGCGCGCGAAAGGCGTGCGGGGCCTCCGAATTCAGCCGCCTGCTTTTTGTATTGTTCGAGCTGCGCTGCAGTACAGGCCACAATCCCATCGCTACCGCCCGTGAGCAGGGTAACGTAGAGGTCGCGCATATGCGACGCGAGATCGCGAGCAAACTGAGTTAAATCGACACCCTTTCTCACGAGCTGGTCGACCCACATAAAGCACGAAGCCGTATCGCGCGCTGCAATAAAGGCTGCTATTTCGAAAAGCGCTCCCGTGTCGATCTGGCCGAACATTCCGCTCGCCTCGTCTAGCGTGATGTTTCCCGCGGTAAATACACCGACCTGCTCGAGCGCGGTCGTTGCGTCGCGCATGCCTCCTGCCGATTTTGCCGCTATGAACTCGAGGGCCTCTTCCTCGTATGTATAGCCCTCGCCCGCGCAGATGCGCTTGAGATAGCTCACGATCTCTTCTATGGAAAAACGACGGAAGTCAAAACGCTGGCAACGCGATTGAATGGTTTCGGGAACCTTGTGGGGATCTGTCGTGCACAAAATGAAGACGACGTGCTCGGGCGGCTCCTCGAGCGTTTTAAGCAGCGCATTGAACGCGGCCGTCGAAAGCATGTGGACCTCGTCGATGATGTATATCTTGTAACGTCCACGCGTGGGAGCAAAGTTCACCCGGCCGATAATCTCTTCTCGTACGTTATCCACGCCAGTGCGGCTTGCAGCGTCGAGCTCGTTGACGTCTGGATGTGTCCCCTGGGCAATTTCCAGGCACTGCGGGCATGTGCCGTCGGGAGAAACGGTTGGGCCGTTTTCGCACAGCAGGGCCTTTGCAAGCAGGCGCGCACTCGTTGTCTTGCCAGTGCCACGAGGCCCGCAGAACAGATACGCATGTGCCACGCTGCCTTCGGCTATGGCATTCATCAGAGTCTTTTCGACATGTTCCTGGCCCACGACGTCTTCGAACACCTCGGGGCGGTACTTCCTGTATAACGACAACGCCATGTCCTACTCCTCTTTTGCGCCCTGTGCATCAACTGCGGCCCGCTTTTTCGAGCTGCTCATCTTTGCCTTGATAAGACCCACGACGGTGGGGATAAACGATATAACCACGATGCCGATGATCACGAGCTCGAAGTGGTCTTGAACAAGCGGCACGCCGCCAAAGAAGTAGCCAAGCAGAGTGAACAGACATACCCAGGTCACACCACCAAGCACGTTGAAAAGCGTGAAGCGCGGAAAGCTCATCTCGCCCATGCCAGCTAAAAATGGCGCAAATGTACGGATAATCGGGAAGAACCTCGTCAAAAACACCGCAAGCGCACCGTACTTATCGAGCATTGCCTGCGTCTTTTCGATACGTTCGGGAGTGAGTGCCTTGACCTTGCCGCTGCGTATTATCGCTTCCCCGACCTTGCGGCCTATCCAGTAATTTGACGTATTGCCCAAAATGGCAGCTGTTGTCATGAGGATGATAAGGACAAAGATATTGAGGCCGCCCCCATCAGCCGCAAATATTCCCGCGCAGAAAAGCAGCGAGTCTCCGGGTAAAAACGGGGTGACGACCAATCCGGTTTCTACAAAGATGATGATGAAGAGCGGAACATAAACCCATACGGGCCCAAGCTGGGTAATCCATTGCGCGATGAATCCGCGCGGGTCACGCAGCAGGTCGATGAAAAACTGAATGATCTCCATTAAACGCCTTATCTGTACAGCGAGTGCGCCGTATGGACTTGGGCGCCCACCAGAGGCCCCTTATGGCTGCTTCCTCCCGGATCTGACCAGGTTCGGGACATGATGCCGCCCAAGCCCATGCGGCGCACTCGCGCGCATGCTTATATAGTACCGCTTGCCGCGCTATTCTTGACCATCATCTTTCGATTCTGGTTCAGGTTGTTGCTCTTGGGCAGGCGGTGCAGGCACGCCGGCTGATGGCTGCGCGTCACCGTTGCTCGACACCTTGTTAAATACCGTCGTCTTGGTTCCGCCAGCACCATCGCTTTCCTTAAGCGTGAGCTTTTGCTTATCGCTGCTGAACGAGTATTCCGCACTCCCCTTTGCTCCACCTGAAGAATACGTGATAGTTTTCTTGCCTTCATCGATCGCGTAGTCAAAAGAATTGCCAACGAGCTTGAATTTGGAATCGGAAAAGACGACGGTCACTTCCGTCCCATCGATTTTCCATTCTCCAACCAAATCGGCTTTGTCGCCTGACCCGCACGCCGCGAGCATGAACAGGCAGGTGAGCGCGCATAGCAGAGCAGCCAACGCTGCAAGCATGCGTTTTTGAATTGCTATCGGCACCTTCGCCTCACTTTCGCCCTCATCGAACACGGCGCACAAACAACGCAGTAGTGTACCCGAGTTTTACGCGTCTTCTTCGTCTGTGTCGTCAAAGGACAAAAAATCGTCATTGTCGTCCTGCTTCGCGTGCTCGGGAAAGAGAATTTTTGTACGTCGTTCGAGGATGATGGCAATGAGCAGGAACAGCACTATTCCCACGCCGAGAATAATGAGCACGCCGCCCGTGAGGCCAACCGTATTGAAAAATTCGTCGATCAAAATTACTCCTCGCCAATAAATAGCAGTATGCATAGTAGCGTATCCGCACCTATACGCGATGTCCAAAAGCATTTATCGGTACATGGACACAGCCCAAATTCATTTTTTTACACTTGAAAACACATGCGCGGTATACTTGCGGGCACGACAAAACACACATAGGTGCTCTGCACAGGAGGATATAATGCTCGACATTCGCTTCATCCGAGAAAACCCCGAGGTAGTCGAAGAGGCACTTAAGAATCGACATGCCAAATGGGACCTCAAGGCCTTTCAAGAACTCGATGCGACTCGCCGCGAGACGATTCAGCAGGTAGAAACCCTCAAGGCGGAGCGCAATTCCGTCTCAAAGCAAATCGGCCAGATGATGCGCGAAGGCAAAAAGGACGAGGCCGAAGAAATCAAAATACACATGCGCGAGGTGGGCGACCAGATTGCCGATCTCGACGGAAAGCTTTCCGATATCGAAGCGCAGCTCACCACCCTCACGTATTCCATCCCCAACATCCCCGGCGAAAACACGCCCGTTGGCGACGATGAAAACGACAATCCGGAAGTGCGCCGCTGGGGCACCCCGCGAACATTCGATTTCGAGGCAAAGCCGCACTGGGATCTCGGCCCCGAACTCGGGATTATCGACTTCGAGCGCGGGGTGAAGCTTGCTCATTCCCGCTTCTACGCACTGCGCGGAGCTGGCGCGCGTCTCGAGCGCGCTCTTATCAATTTCATGCTCAACACCCATCTGGATAAGGGCATGACAGAATGGTGGGTTCCTGCGCTTGCGAATAAGGAGACGCTCACCGGAACGGGCCAACTTCCAAAGTTCGAAGAAGACCTGTTCAGAACAACCGAGGGTTTATACCTCATCCCCACAGCAGAAGTCATGCTTACCAATCTCCACTCCGGGGAAATCCTTGACGAGGAAAACCTCCCCATGCGCTATTGCGCTTACACGCCCTGCTTCCGCGAAGAGGCGGGCAGCGCCGGCCGCGATACGCGCGGCATCATCCGCGTGCACCAGTTCGACAAGGTCGAGATGGTCCGCTTTGCCACACCGGATAATTCGGATGCCGAGCTCGAAGACATGACGCGATGCGCCGAGGATGTACTCCAGAAGCTCGAGCTCCCGTATCGAGTCATTTCTCTTTGCACAGGCGACATCGGATTTTCTGCACGCCAGACCTACGATCTCGAGGTATGGCTTCCCAGCTATAACGCCTACAAAGAGATCAGTTCATGCTCGAACTGCGGCGATTTCCAGGCAAGACGTGCGAACATCAAATATGTTGACGCCGATGGCAAGAAGCACCTTGCCCATACGCTCAACGGCAGCGGCCTTGCGGTCGGCCGCACCATGGCAGCCGTCATCGAGAACTACCAGAACGCAGACGGATCTATAACTGTCCCGGAGGTCCTGCGTCCATATATGGGTTGCGACGTCATCAAAGGGTAGCCAAGCTAGAAAGGCTCGGACGACATGAACATCATCGTAGTCGGATGCGGACGTGTGGGGAGCCACTTGGCGACCCTCCTTTCTGAGGATGGCCACAATGTCTCGGTCATCGACCGAGTCGCGGATTCGTTCAAGAATCTCGGCCGCGATTTCAATGGGCGCACGCTCAAGGGAATCGGCTTTGACGAGGATGTGCTTATCGAAGCCGGTGTCGACGAATGCGATGTTCTCGCGGCTGTCACGAGCAACGACAACGCCAATCTAATGATTGCCGAGGTCGCACGAAGAATCTATGGCGTATCGCACGTCATCACGCGCCTCTACGAGGCTCGTCGCGAGAAAACCTATGCCCAGCTCGGCATCGATTTCTCTTGCGGTACAACGCTCGTCGCAGAAGACATCTTCTCCAAGATCCAGTCGGGGCACGGCCACCACATCGACACCTTCGGTGATTACGAGTTCGCGCGCTTCGCCTTCAATTTCGAAGATGACTCGACCATGCTTTGCCGCGACCTCGAGAACGAATACGACGCGCGTATAGTTGCAGTCGAGCACGATGATCAAACGTTTATGGCACAAAGAGATACGGTTCTCTACGACGGCGATGTAGCTGTTGTCTGCGTTGCCCGTGAGAACTACGGCCGCCTGTCTCGCTTTATTAGGAGCTGATGAACATATGTTCATAGTTATTAGCGGAGGGTCGACTACTGCGGAATTTCTCATCTCGATGATGCTTGAGCAGAACCACCGCATCACCGTCATCGAAGAAGAGCGCGAAACCATCGACCATCTAGCCGAGGTGCTCCCACCTGAAGTGCTGATTGTGGAAGGTGATGGAACCGACTCTGCCGTGCAGCTCGATGCCGGCGTGGACGATGCAGACCTGTTCATAGCTCTCATGGGACACGACGAAACCAATCTGGTCGCTTGCGAGATTGCGATGACCGCGTTCAACGTGCCACGCTGTATCGCGAGCGTCAACAGCCCGAAAAACGGCCGCATCTTCCGCGAGGTCGGCATAGAGTCCGTTTCTTCAACCGAGCTCATTGCGCGCATGGTGGAAGAAGAAGCCATCACGGGCGACATGCGCATGGTGTTTTCGCTCAGGGCCGGCGACATCGTCATGGTCGAGACCAAGCTTCCCCAGAAAATGCGCCATTCGCAAGGTGTGCGCGTAGCAGACATTCCCTTTGCGCACGACACGCAACTTATCGCCGTTATTCGCGATGACGATTTCGTGATGATAGGCGGCGACACAATGCTCTATTCGGGCGAGACCATCATTGCGGCAACCAAGAGCAGCGCCGAAGAAGAGTTCCGCGGCATTATTCGACATCTCTAGGAAACAGTCGGATGAGCAGGCATGACGTGACCGACTCACCCGGAGCCACCCATCAAGCACAGTCGGGCTGATACAACAAGCAACCGCATTTGCATTGTGTGCGGATGACCGGTTTGTTTCGAGCACATACAGCCTTCTGATGCTCAATATGTGCTTCCTAGAGCCCCGGCGCCTGTACATGTTGCT
>CACZSV010000222.1 GCA_902783925.1 uncultured Coriobacteriaceae bacterium | reverse complement strand
TTTGGTGCTACGGCATGGGATTATTCGGACCAGTTCCTCGGCGACATATTCGGTGGTCGCACCTGTCTGCTCTTCGCCTCCATGTTCGGCTTACTCGGCACCGTGTGGATCAAGCTGCTCTTGCCGATCTTTTTACGTGTCTTCAATCTCATTCCCTGGAAATGGCGCTATGGCGTAACGTTCGTGTGCGCTGCGTTCATGCTGGTGAACTGTGTCATGACCTTGCAGGCGCTCGACAATTGGGGCGCGCGCAAGGCAGGGCACGTACCAGCGACAGGAATAGAGCAGTTCTACGCCGAGCATTTCAACGATGAATATATGGCGAATCGTTTCCAGAGCATGACCATCGACCCGGAGAAATCGGTTCGCGCCTAACAATAGTGAACGTCGAGTCAGGGGTGTCGGGACCTATGTCCGGACTACATGTATGACTCGGATGGCGAAACTTCATGGGAGGGGCACTCATTCTGAGCGTCTCTCCCATGATAATCGTTGGTCCGCGGCCCAACCGCACTACGACTTTTGCGGTTTACGTTCCAGCTGCGTGAACATGATGAGAAACGCGATGACGCCAACGAGCGCGCCCACGCTGACATCGGAGAGGAAGTGGGCGCCCAAGACCATGCGGCAAAACATGATGGTCAAGCCAAAAACAAACTCGACTGCGAGCATGATGCCGAGTTTCTGGCGCAAGCTGGGATAGACAAGACCCAATCCATAGAATGTCGCGAGCAGCGAAATCGCCTGCAGGGAATGACCGCTTGGGAAGGATTTAAACGCATCTTTCTCGAGACCGTACGTTTCCATGAATTGCTCGATGCCGAAGGTTTGGCTGTACCATGGGCTGAAAACGATGCCCTCGTATCCTGCAAAAAGCGTGCGCGGTCGCGGACGTGCCATAACGTTTTTTACCACTTCGAGCACAAGGTACGAGGCAACCAATACGACGACGACCACAATCACGCGTCGCGCGAGGTCCTTGGTGTCGTTTTTCTTTCCGGCGCTATATCCAAGCGCGCATAGGGCAATGCCGACGACGCAGCCGATACCCGCTCTTGCGAGCGAGGGGAGTTCGGTGCCGGTCAACCCGCCAAAGCCATCGCGTATCGAGAGGAGCGATCTCGTGATCAGCGCGCCTGCGATCGCGGCAAGCAAGACGCATAAGACGACGCCTGCAATACGCACAATCTGCGTCTTCTGCGATACAAGCGAGCGTTGCGCAAGTACGCCGAGCAAAAAGCATATGGGGTAGACCAACGGAATGAGCCCGAGGCTCGAAATGAAAATGACTGTGGGGTTATCGGGCGCATAGATTGCCTGGGCTATCTGGTAATCCGCGAATGTTCCCACAGCAAGCAACACAACAAGCAATGCGGCAAAGCCCCACATTCCACGCATCAGAAGTATTCGCTGCTTTTCACTCAATGCAATCACCGTCTTTCGAGGGAATACTTTGTTGCATCATATCTTAGACCATTATCGGATGCGGTTACGCGAACATGTGCGTGATCGAGTTGCTCGGTATCCTGTTCGGGCCGCATTCGCGATCAGAACGTCGGCTACCCACGTAAGGGGCGTTTCCTCCTTGCATGGATTATGAGAAAAGAATAATTCATTTGAGATTTGTAATTCATCTATGTATATTAAAAAAGTGTTCAGCCTGTACACATGAGTTCCATTACTCGTTGTATCTAGTACGTCGCCACAGAAAGAAATGTATGCATGGATAGTGTAGCTTGGCTGGTATTCGTTATATTAACCATACTCATGTGGTCTGCGACGAGCTTGCTCTACAAGGCTGGCGTTCGCGATGGGAAAGAAAAGCATACCTGCCTTAAATACTCGGTATGTATCGGTATCGTGTTCTTCTTTATTGCCCTCGCTTACCTGGCGATGAGAGAAGAGCCGTTCACGATTTGGGAAAGCGCCGTGAGGTTCTGGCCTATGACCCTGTTTGGGATCGCGTATCCCATATTCAACACGATTTCCTTTAACGGTTACATCTATAACGAGGTGACGGTGGAATCCCCCGTCGAACGCATCAGCGCAGGCATATCAACGATACTGCTCATCATTGCGCTTCTCGTTCGCGGAAGAGCGGACTCAATCTTCGAGCTGCTCAACCCGCTCAAGGCCCTTGGCATATTGGTAATACTAATAAGCATCATCTTGCTTTCGACGGTACGAAACAGAGCGGTTCGGAAGAGTTCGCAAAACAAGGGGCCCCGTTGGATGGCCTGGGGTTTGGGAACGCTCATATTCCCAGTGATTTTCGCTGTTGCTGATGGTCTGGAAACTATAGTGACGGGAATTTGCCTGGACGCCACCTATGGATATGCTATGCCCGAAGGAGACAGTATCATAATCATCGGCATGGAATATGCGCTGTTTGCGTTTGGTTTCTGGCTTTACATTCTGTACAAGGAAAGAAAACCGTACAATCCATTTACCAGACACAGCGCGCCGCGAATATTCGGCGCGCTTGCGGATAACGTTGGTATTGTCTTCTACGCCTATGCGATGGCGTTGAATTCGATTTCGACCGACCCGATAATCGCTGTCTACCCAATATTTGTCATGCTCGGCGGTCGCCTGCTCATGAAAGAAAGGGTCAGTGTGGCCCAGTACATCTTCTTGCTTGGGTTGGTGGCTGGTAGCGTTATGGTCGTCGTGGGCACGCTGCTCTGACGAATGGTGTTGGGAAAGACCGTGTATGTGGGTCTATGGGCTAAGCGTCGGTGTTACGCTGCCGCCTTCATCCCTGTGCTGGAGCTTTGACTAGCGTTCGTATCGATTTGCTCGACATTGGGTCGCCCGGCCATGCCTTGCACTACCCCGCCGGTTTGCGCATCGGTAGCGGCTAAGCCGCTTAACCAATTACGAGGTGCAGAACTCCATCTTCGTCTACGTAATCGCGTACTACAATATTCTCTAGGATCATCTTCGATATGTCATCGAAGCTCGTCATGATTTCATGCTCGCTTATGCCGGATTCAGCGAGCTTCTGCATATCGACAAGTAGATCTGCCTCTTCGCTTCCCTCCCCCGCCGAAAGACCGTAGATGATATTCGGATCTTCTACCGAGTGCTTTTTCGCCAGCGGAACGAGAATGGTCGACGTGATCTCATCGAGCGCGAGTTGGCAGGCAAGAGTAATGTGACGTCCCAAGAATTGACGAGCGCAGAACGCCTGCAACGACGACATCATGGCATGATAGTCGTAATCGATGCTGTGAATCTCCCAGTTCCAATTGCGAACACGGAAGATAAAATCTCGCGTCTCCTTGCGCTGGGGGTTTTCGAAGATCTGCTTTGGCGTGCCCGATTCCCAGAGCTCGCCTTGGTCCATGTAGAACACGCGGGTGCTTGCATCTCGTGCAAAGCGCATCTCATGCGTTACGACGAGCATCGTGAGACCTTGCTCGGCAAGGTTCGTGATGACGGAAAGCACCTCGGATACCATTTGCGGGTCGAGCGCGCTCGTAGGCTCGTCGAACAGCAGAATCTTCGGCTTCATGGCAAGGCCGCGGGCGATGGCCACACGCTGGCGCTGGCCGCCGGAAAGTTCGTGAGGCCAGCTGAGAGCCTTATCCTTCAAACCAACCAGCTTCAGCAGATCAAGCGCCTGATCGTAAGCCTCCTGCTTGGACATACCCAGCAGATCCATGGGCGCCATCATGAGATTCTCCACAACGAGCTTATGGTTGAACAAAGCATAATTCTGAAACACCATGCCCATCTTCTGGCGAATTTTCGGCAGGTCGACGTCGGAAGCGCACATATCGACGCCATCTATCAGAATCTGGCCCGAAGTAGGCGTTTCCAGGCGGTTGAGGCAGCGAATAAGGGTCGATTTGCCCGTGCCTGAAGGACCGATGATGGAAATAACCTCTCCCTCTTCGACAGTAGCGTTCACGTCTTTCAGGGGAACGACGCCTGGATACTCTTTGCGCAGATGTTTAACTTCTATGAGGCTCATCGCTCATCGACCCCCTCGATTGTGCGTTGGCGGTTTGTGATGTCGAGTCGCGCGGCAATTATGCGCAGCACCCAGGCCAACAGCAGACAGAACAGGAAGTAGATGATTGCTGTCGAAACGAGCGGGAAGAACGCGTCCATCGTACGAGCTCGTATGAGATCACCTGCGCGGGTGAGATCCTGCACGGCAATATAGCCTACGATTGCAGTGTCCTTGACCAGGCTAATGAACTGACCCATGAGCTGCGGCGTAAACTGCTGGCGTGCCTGCGGGAAGATGATCCTGTGGAACACTTGCCGCCGGGTGTAGCCCAAGGCGAGCCCCGTTTCCTCCTGAATGGTGTCGATGCCCTTCACGGCGGTCCACATGGTGGA
>CACZSV010000221.1 GCA_902783925.1 uncultured Coriobacteriaceae bacterium | reverse complement strand
TGAGTATCGCATCGACGGAGTCGACCGCCGTGCCGTTGATCGCAAACAACGGCCTCTTTTCATCCACGGTCATCCCGGCTTTCTTGAGTGCATCGAACGCGAGCTCCTCCACCGTTGGGGCGATGGCATCGGTATCAGCCCCGCGAGCAAGCACGAGATTAATAGTGACCCGTTGCCATTCCGGCAGCACCGTAACCGCTGTCGTGTTGAACACCGAGTTTGGAATGATGTGCACGCAGCCCAGCGTATCGTTCACTTTGGTCACACGCCAATTGATATCGATGATCTTGCCCGTCATATTCGAGACGGTGACCCAGTCGCCAATCACGATATCGCGCGAGAGCGAGGTCTGGAACCCTCCGATAAGATTCGAAACAGTGTTTTGCAAGCCAAGGGATAACGCGATGCCGCCGATGCCCAAAGCGCCCAGCAACACGCTTACATCAAAGTTGAAGCATGCGCGAAGAAGAACAGCAATGCCCACCAGCCATACCGTGACCTTGATGATGTTTTCTATGATCGAACCGCCGACTTCTCCGTCCGTGGTTCGATTAATTATCCGCCGTAGCGCGCTGACCAGCACTTTCGATAGGATGGCTGTAATAAGGATAATCACTATGCCGACGATGATCACGCCGGCATAGCCATAATCTCGAAAGAGAGCTGTCTCGTTAAAACCCATGTGTCACTAAGGGCTTATCCCGCGTATTCGATAAGCCTGGCCGCGACTTGCTTTTTGCGGGAGAGAACCCCGGGCATCCAAACCGGACCGTCATCGAAGCTGATGCCAAAGGCATCGGCGATGAAATTGGTATCTCCCGCGGGAATAAAATCGCTGCCCTCGACGATGATATCCGTCAGCAGCATGAGCGCGGCATCGTAGCCGCCCTCCTCCTGAATCTTCTTCACCTGCGCGGCAATCTCTTCCGTGCGCGGGCGCAGACCCTCGAGGTCGACGGTCTCGTACTGCGCGATCCAACACTTCCTGCCGCCGAAGTTGAATTCCTTGGAATCGCGGTTGCAGATATCCTCGACCGCAACGTCTTCGTCGCCACCGCGCGATTTGAAGATCTTCATACCGAATTCCACCGCATCGACGGCGAGGATCTTGGAAAGCTTTTCGACATGCGAACGGTCTTTCTCGGTCGCCGTCGGCGACTTCAGGATAACGGTGTCGGTGAGAATGGCAGAGAGCAGAAACGCGGCAATTTTCTCTTCGAGCTCGACGTTGAACACGCTGTAGAGCATAGTGAGAATGGAAGTGGTCGAACCCCAGGGAAGGTTGAGGAACTCGATAGGCGCAGCAGTCTGCACATCGGCAATGCGATGATGGTCGAGAACACCGACGATCTCGGCATTCTCGAGGCCATCTACAGCCTGGCCGCGCTCGTTGTGATCAACGAGGAACACCTTGTCGCCCTCTTCGACGTGATCGATGAACTCAAGAGGCTCGACGCCGTACTGCTCGAAGAGCATCGCGCTTTCCGCAGGCATCTCGCCCAGCCGCACGGGAACGTATTCGTTTTCCGCATCGAGGGCGTTTCTCAGATGGGCGAGCGTGTACGCCGCCATGATGGAATCGTTATCGGGGTTCTTGTGTCCAACCACGTAAATCTTTGCCATGAATACTCCTTAAAGAATCGTCAGGTTTTCGATTATACAACGCCAGGCCTGCATGAGCCGAATATTCTCGCTGTCAGCTTTCGACCTTCACAATGGGGGCATAGCCCTTAAGCAGGGTCTTAGTCTTTCCGCTTTTCGCGAAGTGGATGACGAGCTTGTCACCGTCGACCTTTACGACGCGCCCGGGTCCGAATGTCTTGTGGTCCACACGGTCGCCTTCTTCGAAGGCAACCGCCTCTTTGGGCTGCATCGACGCTTGCACGCCCGGTCCATCGTCTACACTCGAAGACGCATGCGCATAGCCGCCGCTGCCGTACACGCGCCCCCCATACATCTCCTCGCCTTGCCCGGAACCCGATATGCCACGACGGTCGCCACGCTTGTCCCAGCCAAAGCCGACCATCCCCTTCGAACCGATGCCTTCGGTCGCGAGGAGCTCCTGGGGCATTTCGTTGATAAAGCGGCTGCACGCGTTTGCCTGCATGTCGTTGAAAATTCTCCTATGCGCGGCGTACGTGAGAAAGAGCCGCTTGCGCGCGCGGGTTATCGCCACATAGGCAAGGCGTCGCTCCTCTTCAACGCCATTTTCGAGCAGGGAAACGGTGTGCGGGAAGATCGATTCCTCCATACCGGCCACGAAGACCACGTCGAACTCGAGGCCCTTGGCGGAATGCACGGTCATGAACGTGACGGCTTCCTGCGCGTCTTCGCCAAGGGTGTCGAGGTCGGTGCGCAGGCTGAGCCATTCCATGAAGTCCGCGAGCACCGGCGCGCGGTAGTTCTCGAACTCGCCCGTCTGGGTATTCACCTGCGAGGTGTCGACGACGAGCTCATGGCTCTCGACGTAATCGCGCACCACGCCCTTGAATTCGAGTATGTTTTCGATCCGGGCCTGCGCCTCATCGGTCTTTTGCGCCTCGAGAGCAGCGATGAGCTGCGTTTTCTCGATGATCATGTCCACAACCGTGTACAGGTCTCCCACATACGAGGAAATCTCATTGATGAGCTGCAAGAACTCGCTGAGCGCGCGCTTCGTCGAGCTCCTGCATGCAGGATCGAGCGCCTCTTCTCGAACTGCCTCGAGAAAGCTCAGATCGCGTTGCAGAGCGGTAAGCGAGATGCGCTCGATTGTCGTCTTGCCAATGCCACGCCTGGGCGTGTTGATAATGCGCATGCAGCTCACATCGTCTGCGGGGTTCACGACGAGCTTGAGATACGCCATGCAGTCGCGGATCTCGGCACGGTCGAAAAAGCGCGTACCGCCGACAATGCGGTACGGGACCCCGGCGCGCAAGAACATGTCCTCGAGGATACGCGACTGGGCGTTCGTGCGGTAGAACACGGCGACGTCGTTGTACGAGCATCCTTTCGCATGCAGCTTTTCGACCTCGCCCGCAATCCAGCGGCCCTCGTCGCGTTCGTCTGCAGCCAAAAACACGGCTATCTTCTCGCCATTCTCGCCGTTCGTGAACAGTCGCTTGTCCTTTCGCGAGCTGTTATGCGCGATGACGGCATTCGCCGCTGCCAGAATCGTGCCCGTGGAGCGGTAATTCTCCTCGAGCTTCACGGTCTTGGTCTCGGGCCAATCGCGCTCAAATTCGAGAATGTTTCTGAGGTCGGCGCCACGCCACGAATAAATCGACTGATCGTCGTCACCCACGACCATGAGGTTGCCATGTACCTGCGAGAGCAACTTGGTTATCTCGTATTGGGCGCGGTTCGTGTCCTGGTATTCGTCCACGAGGATGTAGCGGAAACGCTCGCCATACTCACGTGCCACGTCTTCATGCTCCGCCAGCAGTTTATGCGCGTAAAAGAGCAGGTCGTCAAAGTCCATGGCATTCGCCCGCTTGAGCCTTTTCTGGTACGCCTCGTACATCTTCTTGACGGCCTTGTCAATGGGCTCACCCATGCGCGGCGTGTAATCCTGCGGCCCCACGAGCTCGTTTTTCGACGACGAGATGCGGTTTCGGACCGTTGCTTCCGGGACGCGATTTTTGCTGTAGCCGTAATCGGCCATGATGTCTTTGATAAGTCGCTTGCTGTCGTCGGTGTCGTAAATGGTGAAATGCTCGTCGAAACCGAGCAATTCTGCATGGCGGCGCAGAATGCGAACACACATGCTGTGAAAAGTGTAGATCCACATCCCCCGCAGACTGCCGGGAATCAAAGCGCCCAGACGCTCGCGCATCTCGTTAGCCGCCTTGTTCGTAAAGGTCACGGCGAGGATATTGTACGGATCGCATCCGAGGTCCTCGACGATGTGAGCAATGCGGTACGTGAGCACACGCGTCTTGCCGCTACCGGCCCCGGCAAGAACCAAAAGCGGCCCCTCAGTTGCAAGGACCGCCTCGCGCTGCGCCGTATTCAAAGCTGATAAATCGAGCATATTAACCGTTTTCTCATAGACCCGCTATGCAGGTATTTCCTTCATGACCTTGAGGAGCGCCCCGTATATAGCGCGAATGTCCTGTGCCCGCAGGGGTCCATCGCTCAGCGCGCCAAGCCTCTCGAAGATGCGCTCTTCGCGATCAGGATCGTAGAGCTCCATCCCCGCCTTCGGCTTAAGCGCCCGTATCGCCAGGGAAAGCTCGGCGCGCTCGTTGAGGATGCGGATGATGTCCGCATCGAGCGCATCGATTGCCTGACGATGCGCGTCTATTTTGTCACGAACTTCTTGGACGCTGTCCATGCATACGCTCCTATTCGGTATTCTCGGTGCCAAAAGGCACACATCGCGCTTTAGCGCACCCGTTTTCGCGCGGGGGGCTTTCGCGCTGGCTCCCCCACCGACTTTCTCTTGTTTCTGCCGCTCGACATGCCAACATGGTCGCGTACAAAGTCATGCAAGAACTGATTGTAAAGCCAGGTCGAACCCAAGCCCACGAGCACGCCGATGGCGATGCCGCCCAGGATATCCGTGGGGTACTCGACGCCGAGGTACATACGCGAAAGCGCTATGAGTGCAGCGCCTATGAACGCTGGAATACCCGCACGACGCCCCAGAGAAGACGCGAGCACCGCTGCAGCGGCAAACGATGTCGCCGCATGGAAGCTGGGAAACGAGAATCCCGTCCTGCTCACGCCCATCACGGCGGAAACGCCAATACCGGCATCATAAGGACGGATACGCCCGACGAGCGGTTGGATGATGAACCCGACAACGATGCCGGTAAGAACAATGGCGATAACAAGCGATACGCCAACATGCCTTCTCTCGGCAAAGAACAGCATGACGATGGCGAGCACAATCCAGACAAAAGCGTAGTTGCCAAGCGCGCTCACAAGCGCGGCTATCTGCGTCAGCCCAGGCAGACGCATGGTCTGGAGAGCGATGAGTATGCTTGCTTCCATATGCGCTGCCTTCCTTTAGAAAAGACCTGCGGCCTTGAGGCCGAAATACCCCAGCACAACGACACCGACCACTATACGGTAGATGCCGAACGCAGCAAAATCGTTGTTCTTAATGTAGCCCATGAGGAACTTGATGGAAATGACGGAGACGACGAACGCCGTGACGAGCCCGACGACTAAAACGACGCCTTCTGAAGCGGTCATGACGAGCCCCGCGCCGAGGAATGTCTTGAATGCCTTGACCAGGCCCCATCCAAACATAATGGGTATGGCGAGGAAGAACGTGAATTCGGCCGCCGCCGTGCGCGAACACCCTGTGAGCATGCCGCCGATGATGGTCGCTCCGCTGCGGCTCGTGCCGGGTATGATCGCCAGACACTGGAACAAGCCGATTTTAATGGCGCATTTCCAGTCGATTTCATCGACTGTGCGAATTGCGAACATCGCATCCGGGTCCGGCTCGCCTTCGCTATTGAGCGCGACGGGTGTCTCCGGATGGGCGTACGAATCGTGCACATATTGCGTGTAGCGCCTTCTATTGCGGCGCTCGAGAACGATGAATATGACACCGTAGACGATGAGCATGGCGGCGACGACCCACGCGTTGTGCATGTGCTCGGTCACCCAGTCGTCGAACAAGATGCCGATGACGGCAGCGGGGATGCACCCGATGGCGACCATGCCCCACAGGCGCCAGGTACCCTTGCGCTCGTCTGCGCTTTTCTTGCTCGAAAACGGGTTGAGCTTGGTGAAATATAGGATGATGACCGCCAGGATGGCACCGATCTGTATGACAACCAAGAAGAACTCGAGGAACTCATTCGAGACGTCGAGCTTGATGAATTCGTCCACCAAGATCATATGCCCCGTCGAGGAGATGGGCAGCCATTCGGTGAGACCCTCGACCAATCCTATGATGAAAGCTTTAAGAGCTTCGAAGAACATGCAAGAACATCCTTTTCACTTGAGCTTTGTAGCATAAGCGCCAATTGTAACGCAAAGCAGACGTTTTAAGGAATTTACAAGAATTATGCGCTAGGGTACTAAAGTAGAGTGCAGCCCTGCCCGCAGGGTCTGCTCGCCAGAGCATGAACTACACGTGAAAAGAGAAACGCAGCATATGGATATCATCATCATCCCGCTTATACTGCTCGGGGCCATCTTGGCATCGGCAGTGCTCGAACAGTTCATACCGCGCCTTTCGCTGCCCCTTGTGCAGATGGCGATAGGCGTGGGCATCTACCTGTTCATGGACCTCGAAAGCGATCTCACGATAGACGCGGACCTGTTCTTGGTAATGTTCATCGCGCCTTTGCTCTTCGATGAATCGAGAAACGCCAACAACCGCGCCCTTTGGACTAACAGAAACACCATACTCTCGCTTGCCATCGGCCTCGTGATCGCCACCGTGCTCGTCGCGGGTTTCGTGCTCCACGTGCTCGTCCCCAGTGTCTCGCTTGCCGCGGCGTTCGCCTTTGCAGCGGCGCTCGGCCCCACCGATGCCGTCGCCGTCGCCTCCATGAGCAAGAGCATTCGCCTCAAACAGCGGCAGAGCGCGCTTTTAACGGGAGAAGCGCTTCTCAACGACGCCTCGGGCGTCGTCTCGTTCCAGTTCGCCATCGCCGCGGCTGTCACCGGCGCATTCAGCATCGCCGATGCTGGAAAGACCTTCGTCATCGACTTCGGCGGCGGCCTTGTCTTGGGGCTCGCGCTGGGAGCTATCGCCTACTTTGTCATGCAGAGAGTGCGGCGTGCGGGCATAGAGACCGTTACCTTCCATGTCTGCTTCGAGGTCTTCTTGCCGTTTGTCATCTACCTCATTGCCGAGACCATACACGTGAGCGGCATTATTTCCGTCGTCGCCTCGGGTCTTTTGCTCACCATACTCGCGCAGGTGGCACGCCCCAAATCGCGTGACTTCTACAAATTCTCCGCACGTCTCACAATGGCTTCAGAAAGCGTCTGGAGCCTCATCTCCTTCGTGCTCAACGGCGTGATATTCGTCGATTTAGGCTTTATCCTCTCCGACACACTCATTCCATCCATGCGCGAGAACTCCGCAGACCTCTTCTGGCTGTTCGGCATGGTGCTCGTCATGACCGCCGTCATCGTCGGCGTGCGCTTTATCTGGGTGCTCGGCTGCGATTACCTCTCCAAAAACCCTGAGACAGGCGGCCGTTTCGAATCCGGATCGGACTTCGTGCGCGATGCGCTCGTCACCACGCTCTCCGGGCCCAAGGGGGCGGTCTCGTTTTCCATCGCTTCCACGATACCCCTCACGCTGAGCACCGGCGAACTGTTTCCGCAAAGGGACCTGCTACTCTTTCTGACCTGCGGGGTTATCATAGTCACGCTCGTCATCGCCAACTACGTCGTGCCGGTCCTGGCGCCCAAGGGCGACGACCAGGATACCGAAGAGCTCGATTCCGCTGTGGAAATCGAAATGCTCGAAAACGTCATCACCGGGCTCAAGCGCCAGCAGACGGCAGAAAACAAGCAGGCCACGGGACGTGCTATGCGCAGCTACCATCGGCGCATCGCCACCCTCAGGAGAAAAGAGGCCTCATCGCGCCAGCTACGTTTTCTGCGCCAGGAGATACTCGTGCAGCAGCGCGACTATATCGAGCAGGCCATAGCGACCGACGAAATCGATAGGCGCATCGGGGATGCGTATCTCAAGCGTATCGAGCGCATGCTCAAGATTCTCACGCGCAAGAGAACGGGGGCACCGGCAGCAGCGAAGGTTCAGCCTCTCGCCCAGACGACATCGACGATCCGTAAAATACAAAAGCAAGCGGGTACCGCGACAAACGAACGACAGCGCCTCGAATTCAAGATAGAGGTCGAACGAGTCGCCGTCGACTACCTCGAGCAGGTCAGCCGAGAGCTTGACGCGGAGCGCGCGGAAGCCGCCTTGGCCCTGCTCAGCGAGCATAAACCGCTCCTGTCAACTCTTCGGGCAAATCTGCGGAGCCTCGACAAGTCGCTCGCCATCGACACCGCCATGCCCGAGGAAACGCCGGACACACAGATCGTGAGAACGGAATCGGGCGAGCTCAGGAAAGAAGAAAGCCAGACAGAGGACGATGAACCCGCGGGTATGAGCGATGTTTGGGCGGAGGCATTTCGTCTCGAGCTCGACGAGATCCAGGATAAATACGAGTCAGGCAAGATATCGCAGGATCTCGCACGTGAGATGCGCGAAGAAATATACCTGCTCCAGATGGGACTTTCGGATTAGCTCT
>CACZSV010000220.1 GCA_902783925.1 uncultured Coriobacteriaceae bacterium | reverse complement strand
TCTGAATCCTTGGCAGTGAGCATGACGATAGGCACGTCGGATGTTTCGCGCAGGTTCTTGCAAATGGTGAGCCCGTCGGTTCCGGGCATCATGATGTCGAGAACAACGAGGTCGGATTCGACCCGCTCGAATTCTCGGACGAGCTCGTCGCCGGTAGGGAAAGCCTTTACGTCGAATCCTGCATTTACGAGAAAAGCGGAAAAGACCTCGAGCAGGCTGGGGTCATCATCTGCAAGATATATGAGTGCGGCCATTCGAACGCTCCGATTCATCTTTGTGCCGTGAATCGATTGTGACGCAAATATCGGGAGGCGGCAAGAATTGTGCAGGTCGAGAAATGGGTGCAGCCTCACGCTTGAAGAGGCCGCACCCATTGCCGAGCTGTCGTTTGCCGTGCTCGTTATGCAAAGTCGCTGTATTCGTAGGCGTATTCGGCGGCTTCGTCCCAACCGAGGTAGCTTCCGAGCGAATCGCTGATCGCGTCGTACTGATCGCACTTCTCCAGATACGTTGCATCCGAGTAATATGCATCGAACCAGGAATCGAGTTCTTTCATCTGATTGAGCTGCTGCAAATAGGTCGCGCGTTGCTCGCTCGTGAGGCTTTCATCCGAATTGATCCACTGCTCGGTTTCGGTGTACCAGGCTTTGTCCTCGAGCTCGCACATGCGTGTCCATTCGGCATCGCTCAGGTCCTCGTTCTCTGCAAGCGTATCGTATTTGTCGTAGAGAGCGACGAGCTCCTGTTTTTCGGAATCGCTCAGACCGACGAGCGTGTCGACATATTCCTGGTTGCTCATGTTCTCGTAGTCGGTGTACTCGGCAGTCGTTGCCGTCTGCGTTGCGGCGGGTTGCTCGGCGCTAGCGCTCTGCGTGGTTGCCGCAAACGCGATTGCCGGGGTGCAAAGCACGGCGGCGAGTGCCACTGCGACGCCCGCGGTGCGGATGGGATGGGTACTTGCTGCTGTCTTGCTTTTCATGGCGTGCTCCTTTTCTGTCGGATTCATCGTGTTCTCATTTCCGATGCTGATGACAGGATACGGGGCAATACTTCGTGTAATCTTCCTTAGAACAGCCAGAAAAGTGTCACAAAAGTGTCAATGCGAAAGACTGAGAAGAGCAATCGCGCACAACGTGCTCTAGCGCTGTTTGGCAAATGGGTGAGAATGATTCTGGGAAGAGTCTTAACACATATGAATCGTCGATTGAGATGGGACAATTCAACCAGCGGCGTGGTATAACAAAACGTGTCAATCGAACCATGCTTTGAAAGATTGAATTGCACATTGCACAGTGAGGATGTGCAGCAGATACAGTGAAAATGCGCTGCAAGGCCGGATGACACACGCTTGTCATCGAAAGCCTCGATAGAGGGGAAGAACCATGTCCGCTAATTCTGATAGCAAAGAACATAAGGGCAGCCTCGGTCGTCATAAGGTAGAGGGACTTGATCGAAGTTTTTCGCGTCGTACGCTTCTTGGCGCTGGCGCGCTTTTGGGTCTCGGCGCGATGACGCTTCCCGCAGAGCGCGCGCACGCATGGAGCTCCTGGACAAACGCGACCTCGCCCATTTTGAAGAAGATCGGCATGGGTGACTGCGTGCATGAGGACCTCGTGCAGATCGCGTACGCACGTGTGGTGCGCAAGTATGCAAATGACACTACAAGAAACACGCTGCTGAATCCCTGGGCGGGGACGATTGACGTGAGCAATGCGCGTTACGCCACAATTGCGCAAGATACCGTCGATAAGGGCGAGGGAAAGACCTTCACAGCTGACGACCTTGCGATACGACTCTACCGCGAGAATCTCGCCTATCTGCGCATCGGTTCGTTTTGGAACGATGCGGCTGCAGACATTCTGCTGGATTTCGCCTATTCGTGCGCGCATGCTAATGACGTGCCAAAATTCTCGGGCAATAACTATTACGAAGGCGCCTGGGACGTAGGTCAGCATATTCGTGAAACACAGAATCAAAACGGTGACTGGCTTAACGCGCTCGTCCAGTTCACGATGAACGACCGTAACAACTTTATTCACGGCATGCTATCTTCGACGGCGGATTGCTCGGGCCATCTCAAGCAATCCGAAATCAAGACATTCGCGCTGCAGTGGCTCAGCGTTGCCTATGAATACGCGCGCACGGGCAAAGTGCAAATAACATCCGACGTGCCCAGCGCAGATGCCGCTCAGAAAATCTTTAACGGCTTCATCGACACCTACAGCCAACTCGACGAGAACGTGCATAACATGCGCGTGTCGTTGAAGGTGGGCCCGAAGGAAACAGGCATAAAGCATTCGCGCCGCAGAATGCGTCTGCGTGCGCTCGGCATGATGTGCCACACGATGGAGGATTTCTGGTGCCCCGCCCACACCTGCCGCACATACGTCGGCGGATCCGGCATTGCCAAAAACTCCATCCTCGCGTTTTGCAACTATAAGAAGCAAAACGGCGACAAGTTGCCAATGTTCGGCTACCACATTCCCTTCGACCGCTATGCTCTATCCGATGCAGACAACAACCCCGACTGGCGCGAGATGCTCACACGGGGCGATGGCGGCACCTACAAGGGAACCAACACCCTCGCGAACGTGCTCGCCAATGCTGACGGCGTGCTCGAAGATGCGCATACCTATTTCAACACGCTCGGTATGAACGAGACCATCGCCTGCATCACGCAGCTGCTCGAGTATTTCTATACGGACACTCCCTGGGACAGCGGCGTGCGTGCGTGGATCGATACGACGGTTATGCCCACCTATTTCGACGAAGATGGCCAATCCTACGTATGCGACGCTGGCCGCCGCAGTCTGCACACGCCTACCTTCATCATTGTCCCCATCCAATCGCTCAAACGTGCGTATCGCAAGGCGGGCCAATCGGATGTCTACAAACAGATGCTCGCATGTGCAAAGGACTATGACGCCTGGCAGCGTGGTGCGCATCTCTACTATTCGGGATCGCATAACAACACCAAGAGCAGCGATTCGAAACTCATCGATGGCGACTACGACGGAACGATATGGACCGACGGGGAAGGCCAGGACCGTCTGATACGCCTTGTGAATGCAATCTACGATGGATCCAAGGGGCTTGATGCGAGCGTTCAAAGCGACTTGCTTGCGAGAATCGGCGCCAATGGATGCCATGACATGATCGGTGTCGTCGACAATGTCCGGGGTATGCTGCAGGACTTCAGCATCGATCTCAACGGCGGCTTGCGCACGAACGACGATGACACCATGTCGAAGCTCAGCGAAGCCCGTGCTGTTTTTGAATCTGGCCTGAAAGACAAGGATGAAAATCTGGCGGCGCAGTCTTCGATGGAGCGCGGGCTTCTTGCGCCGGCGCTCGCTTATGCCGACGAGAGCGAAGAGCACTACGAAACCTCGGATATGGTGCTCGACGACCTGGTCAATCTCGAAGACGGATCCCGCTTGATTGCCGTACGCGACATGGATTCGCTCGAGACGAGCATCATGAGCGTTCCCAAGGACACCCCGGGCGCCGATATACTTGAAGAGGGCGTCGCAAATCTCACCATTACATACAAGGTCGATGCGGTATTCGAAAACGACGTCGACCATTGCTATGTCGTATCTGAAATCGACTACGCCGAGGTGAAAAAGAGCGTGCATCTCGTCACGGGCGCTGTTGAGTCTATCGGCGTAGACGAGAAGAGTCTCTTCCTCGACATGAACGGCACCGGCGAGCTTATGCTGACCATCCCAGAGACAATGACGGATATCCCGCTCATCGGATCGTATATCTGCGCTCGTTACTCCGAGGAAGCCTCGGAGCTGGATTTGATCGGATACGACGAACTCGATGACCCCGGCGATCTTAAGACGGTCACATATCCGGTGGAAAAGGTTGCCGGCTCCAGGCTGTGGCTTTGGACGAACAGGGATACCTGCGAAGACGACGGCTATAACGACTACCTGGAAATCGAGTACGACGTGACGGATGTTCACACCGTGCCTCAAGAGGGTAACGAAGCCACGGTCGTCTATCACGACGAGGCCTATGGCAGCGAAACCGACGTTGACGAACGCGCTCTTGCCGCCACCGGCGCTGCGGCCAGCTTCCCCGGGGTAAGCGCGCAGGCTGAGGACGACGACCTCGAGGATTCGCCGGAGAGCATAGGCTATAAAGAGCTCATCGACGACGAGAGCTTCGACTATGGAACGCCGTCCTATGGCAACGAGGTTTTCCACGTAGCAAACGTTATCTCGGATCCATACCAGGATGACGACCCGGTCCAACCAGTGCCGGCTCCAGTTACGCCGACATCGTCGACCGCAAGCAGCTCGAGCACGTCTCAAGCGACAACGTCAAGTTCGAAAGCTACGAGTAAGGCCATGCCGAAGACAGGCGACATGCTTGCCGGGTTTGGCGGTATCGCCGCAGCTGTAGCCGCAGCTGGCGCCGCCTTGGCTGCGTACTCGGCACGACGCGTTGCAAATGAGACGAACGAATCGGACGAAGAGTAAGGAAGACGCCTTACATTTCGACGGCGAGCACGACGAAGCGCTGCTCGCTTGTGCCATAGCTGCAGGTGGAAAGCGTAATGAGCTTTTTGCCATACGTGGGGGTCACGCCCGTTTCATATAGCGAGCGTGCCTTGGCCTGAACTACGTAATCGTTGTAGCGTTGCTCGTCGAGGTTGCCGACTTGATCCCAGTACCTATAGTATCCGCCGCTCGAGAGATCCTCGTACCATGCGGCGACCGTCTTGTAGCTCTTCACGCCGTTTTTGGTCTTGTACTCCACGGTGTGCGTCGTACCGAATGCCGCATCGTCGAATTTCTCGAGCTCTGCGAACATGCTTCCGTCGTTCATGTGGTGGCCGTAGATGATGATGCTCACGCTATCGGGAATGCTGCCCTCGCCGAGGAACGGCGTTCCGGCTGCAGAGTACTCGCCTTCGAAATTGCGGTGTAGGTAGAATTCGGGGTCGTTTGGCGTGTACATAACGGGATAATCGATACGCGTGTCGGCAGCGCTCACCCACCCGACGCAGTCTGGATTATCGGTTTCCAGACGGTCTATATCGCGGTTGTAGGTCTGGGTGATCTGCTTGAAATCATTGTCAGCGATCCAGTACTTGCTGAGCTCCTTGATGAGAAGCCCGACGCAGACGACGGCGATGACGATGCAGACAATCTCCACGATGAGCAGCGCCCGTCGCTTGCCTTTACTGAGAGGTTTTCTTTTCGCATGCGATCCCATGAGCTCCCCGCCATCGCGTTGTTTGGAAGGGTATTCTACCACGTGCAGGAAAGCCGCCTGTTCTTCGCGATTCATTTTTGGGTGTCTTTGGGCGTAGGAACGGGCTTTGGCCCTCCCGCCCCGCCTGGATGAGTCGCAAAGAATGTCATGCCGACTCACTGCCGGCCCCGGAGTCTTCATGCTACTATAGGCGCGCATTGTTCATCGGGAGCTGTGCGTACTGCGTATGGCTGAGAGGCGACACGATACTGTCGCGACCGACCAGACGGTTCCGGTAATGCGGGGCCGCATGAATGGGTGAAAAATGGATACTTCAATTCTCGTCATTGCCGGCTCTGACAGCTGTGCTGGGGCCGGTGCCCAAATCGACATCAAAACCGCGGCTGCCCACGGGGTTCATGCGTCTTGCGCCATCACAGCGCTCACAGCGCAGAATACGCGGGAGGTTACCGCAATCGAGTCGACGAGCCCCGACATGATGCTTGCTCAAATCGAGGCGGTCTTCGATGATATGCCGCCGTCGGCTATCAAAATTGGCATGCTCGGTAACGCCGATATCGCATCGACGGTTGTAGATGTCTTGGCATGCCATGCCGATGTGCCCATTGTGCTCGACCCTGTTTTAGTGGCAACAGCGGGGGCTACGCTTACCGAAACGAGCGTGTTCGAGCTCGTGCGCGATACGCTTATTCCTTTGGCCTGCGTGGTGACGCCGAACATCCCGGAAGCAACTGAACTCACGGGAGTCGAGGTCACGGATGCTCAGAGTATGGGAAGGGCTGCGCGCGTCTTTCTCGACGCAGGAGCGCGTGCGGTGCTCATCAAGGGCGGCCATGATGCCAGCGATGTGCTCGTGGACCGGCTCTACGCTGGAGAAGATGTCTTCGAGTTCACCTCCAGGCGTCTCAAGGGGGAATACCATGGCACCGGCTGCTCGCTTTCGAGTGCCATCGCCTGCAATATCGCCTGCGGCATGGACTTGGTCGATGCAGTGCGCGAGGCGCATGCCTACATTGCCCGTGCTCTCGCACGTCCGCTCGAGCTGGGGCATGGCACGCGGGTATTCGATCCTTTGCGCGGATCGCGTGTATGGTCGTTATCTTAGCTTGGGGAGACTTACATGAAATCATTTTCGACGCAGATGGAGGCGGCGCGTGCGGGAATCGCGACGCCTCAGATGCAACGTGTGGCAGCTCGCGAGCAGGTTGATATCGACTGGCTCATGTCACAGGTGGCTAAAGGCTCGGTCGCCATTCCCGCAAATCACAACCATCAGGCGCTCGATGCGCAGGGCGTGGGCGAGGGGCTCAGCACCAAAATCAATGTCAACCTGGGCGTTTCGGGTGATATGCACGATTACGACATCGAGATGGCCAAGGTCGAGCTCGCTTTGAAAATGGGCGCGGAATCCATCATGGATCTTTCCAACTGCGGTAAGACCGCTGCGTTCAGGAAAGATCTTATCGCCAAGTCCACGGCGATGATAGGAACGGTGCCCATGTACGATGCCGTCGGATACCTGGAAAAGGAACTTGCCGATTGTACGGCGCAGGACTTCCTTGACGTAGTTGCCCGCCATGCGCACGATGGCGTTGATTTCGCAACGATACACGCAGGCATAAACCGGCGCACCGTCGATGCCTTTATGCGCGAGGGGCGTCGCATGAACATCGTGAGCCGCGGAGGCTCGCTGCTATTTGCCTGGATGCAGCTCACGGGCAATGAAAACCCCTTCTTCGAGCACTTTGACGAATTGCTCGACATTCTCTACGAACATGATATGACCATAAGTCTCGGCGATGCCATGCGGCCGGGCTGTATCGATGATGCAAGCGATTCCTCGCAGATCTGCGAGCTTGTCGAGCTGGGGCATCTCACGAAGCGCGCATGGGACGCCAATGTGCAGGTGATGATCGAGGGGCCAGGACATATGGCGCTCGACGAGATCGCCTCGAACATGAAGATGGAAAAGCGCCTGTGTCACGGCGCGCCATTTTACGTGCTCGGTCCGCTCGTGACCGATATAGCGCCGGGGTACGACCACATCACGAGTGCCATCGGGGGGACGATCGCTGCTGCGAATGGCGCCGATTTCCTCTGCTATGTCACGCCAGCGGAGCACTTGCGCCTGCCCGATATTGACGATGTGCGAGACGGCATCGTTGCAACGCGCATCGCGGCCCATGCTGCAGATGTCGTCAAGGGAATACCAGGTGCCCGTGCGCGCGACAACATGATGGCAGACGCGCGCAAGGCGTTCGACTGGGAGCGCATGTTCGAGCTGGCGATAGACGGCGAAAAAGCGCGCGAGTACTACAGCTCTGCGCCGCCTGCAGAAGACGGCACATGCACGATGTGCGGCAAGATGTGCGCGGTCCGTACGGTCAACAAAGCGCTCGAACAGGTCGATTTGGATCTATTGGAAAAAGCATAAGATGCAAACTTGCGCCGTTCGCATCATAGACGCAGGCGAGAGGAAACACGCATGAAGCCAGATATCGATTACACGCTTTATCTCGTGACAGACCGTGATCTCATGTCCAAAGAGACGATCGAGGAGGCGGTCGAGGCGGACTGCAGGGGAGGGGTGA
>CACZSV010000219.1 GCA_902783925.1 uncultured Coriobacteriaceae bacterium | reverse complement strand
TCCGCTTGGGTTCGCTCGACCTGTTTGATCTGTTCGGGCTGCTCGACTTGGTTTTGCTCGAGCTGCTCGTTTTGAGCTTGCTGCATTTTTGTGGCTTGCGCAGCTCGATCATCGCGCTGCGCTGCTCGTTTTTCACGCGTGGGGATGCGAGCCTCCCACGGGCGCTCGTTCTCATCGCGTGCCTGCGGTTTCGATTGCTGCGCCTTTTCATGCGTGGCCTCATATGAGGGCAATTGCACGGTCTTGCGCTCTCCGCGCGCACGAGCAGGTCGTTTTGGCGCCGAGGCAAGTGGTGTGCCGCATTTCGCGCAGACTCGTGCATTTGTTAAATTGTTATAGCCGCATTTCGCGCAATGCATGCCTTGCTCCTCTATGTGCTTCGTTTAAATTATGTTTAGAGTCGCACTATGTAAGCGCCTGGGCGCTATTGCGCATATTGTCGCTCAAGTACAGGATGTTTTTCAAGCATTATTTGCTTCCAGTTCGATCTACCGCTGCATTTTCAGAGATGTCTCATTCCAACATGATAGTCTCGAAGCGTCGACTGGTACGGAACCTGGTTTCCGCAGAATCGATAGCCGCCAATAAACGTGCTGACACGGGAGAATGATTGTCTGAAAAAGGAAAAGGGAGCTTTCTTCGTGCATTGAAGAGGGCACAGGCCCTGTGGATGCGGTTTACCAGCACAGGGGCAGGGACCCATGCATCGAGCATAGCCTTTTTCACATTCCTTTCGCTCATTCCTCTGCTTGCCTTGTGCATCTCGCTCATCTCGATAGCAGGAATTAATGAGGAGCAGGTCACCGCGTTTTTCACAGGAATCGTCCCCGACGCTTTCAACGACTTCACAAAGACGCTCGTGGGCGACGCTGTCGAGCGGTCGGGAATCGCATTTTCGCTTTCCACCATTACACTCCTGTGGACGGCCTCGCAGGGCGCACGAGCGCTTCGCAACGGCCTGAATGCCGTTTTGGGAGCCGAAGAATCGAGAAGCATAGCCGTTGTAATTGGCATTTCGTTTGGGGCGGTGATTGTCCTCGGCGTTTTGCTCGCATTGACGATGTATCTCGTTTTTGGAGGAGTCGTCATGCGAACGGTCTCCTGGCTTACCCCGGGAAACATAGAGCATGATGATGCTCTGGATATTGTGACCTCGGTGGTTCTGGCAATCGCGGGCGTCATTGCGCTTACGCTTTGCTACGCGTTTCTCCCTGCGAAATCGGGGCGCCTCGCAGCTCAGCTTCCAGGGGCCATTTTCGCATCCGTGACTTGCGGATTTCTTACGGGTGGCTTTCGCGTATACGTTGATAATTTCTGCAACTACGATGCGCTCTATGGCAATATCGCGACGATTGCGTTGTTTTTGTTCTGGCTCTATCTGGTGTCCTATATCCTGCTTGCAGGTGGTTATATAAACCGCATTATTGCCGAATCGAAACGCGAGGCAAAAGACAGGTAGCGTCGGTTGCCTAAAGGTGAAAAGGCGGGCTTACGGACCAGCCGCGTTGTGTAAGTTTCAAGATGTAGAGAATCTCAAATTCCCAATAGCGGTGTCTCAATAATCGGTTACAATATGGGTTTGTGTGCGGAATAGGCCGCACCTGATGTATCTGTAGGCCCTCGAGTAATAACGTATTCAACCACGACTTATTCGCGGGCCCCGTAAACGAAAGGGGTCCTCTTGAGCGAAATCAAGAATCCTGACGTCATCGATGCAACCGAAATCTCCGATGAGGAGATGAATGCCCTGATCGATGGCACCATTAATCCATTTGACGAAGGCGATCTGGTCACCGGCACCATTGTCAAGCTTGACCGCGATGAGGTTCTGCTTGACATCGGGTTCAAGTCCGAAGGTGTCATTCCCGTGCGTGAGCTTTCCATCCGTCGCGATGTCGATCCGAGCGAGATCGTGCAGATGGGCGACAAAGTCGAGGCTCTCGTGCTTCAGAAAGAAGACAAGGATGGCCGCCTGATCCTCTCCAAGAAGCGCGCCGAGTACGAGCGTGCATGGATTTCCGTCGAGGAGAAGTTCGCGGCTGGCGAGAACGTCGAGGGCGAGGTCATCGAGGTCGTCAAGGGCGGTCTCATTCTCGACATCGGCCTGCGTGGCTTCCTTCCTGCATCTCTCGTGGACCTTCGCCGCGTGAAGGATCTTTCCACCTACATCCACTCCACTCTCGAGGCTCGCGTTATCGAGATGGACCGCAACCGCAACAATGTCGTGCTTTCCCGCCGCGTCGTGCTCGAAGAGGGCCGCAAGGCCGAGCGCGCCGAGGTGCTGGCCAAGCTCGCCAAGGGCATGCGTCTCAAGGGCACGATTTCTTCCATCGTTGACTTTGGCGCATTTGTCGACCTGGGCGGCATTGACGGTCTCGTCCACATCTCCGAGCTCTCCTGGAGCCATGTCAACCATCCTTCCGAGGTTGTGAAGGTTGGCCAGGAAGTCGAGGTCGAGGTACTTGATGTTGATATGAGCCGCGAGCGCATCTCGCTCGGTCTCAAACAGACCACCGAAGATCCGTGGCGCACGCTCGTCAAGAACTACCCGGTCGGCGCCATTATCGAGGGCAAGGTCACGAAGCTCGTTCCGTTCGGCGCGTTTGTCGAGCTGGGCGACGGCATCGAGGGCCTCGTGCATATCTCCGAGATGGCGACCCGCCACGTGGACGTTCCCAGCCAGGTCTGCAATGTCGATGACCCCGTTCAGGTCAAGGTCATGGATGTCGACCTCGAGCGTCGTCGCATCAGCCTGTCGATGAAGGCTGCTGCCGAGACGCTTGGTGTTGAAATCGAAGTGGCAGAGATCGAAAAGCCCGAAGGCGAAGAAGCTGCTGCTGAGGAAGCCCCCGCTGAGGAAGCTGCTGTCGAGGAAACCGTTGCCGAAGAGGCTGCTGCTGACGAAGCTGCCGCCGAAGAGGCTCCTGCCGAAGAAGCAGCTGCCGAAGAAGAGGCAAGCGAAGAGTAATTCTCTTTGTAGGTTTTATTTGTTGCGCAAGGGCCGCCCTTCTTGGCGGCCCTGTGCTGTACTTACGAGCGTTTTTGAGAGGAACAGCGGGTCTTGGCTAGGATCTTACTTGGCATGAGCGGCGGCGTCGATTCTACTATGGCTGCCTGGCTACTCAAGCACGATGGTCACGAGGTTGTGGGTGTCACGCTTCGTTTCCATGATAGCCCGCTGCGCGCTCAGGCAATAATGCGCGCGCAGCAAACAGCAGAGCAGCTCGGTATAGAGCATCATGTTGTGGATATGCACGAGCAGTTCAAGCGCAAGGTGAAGGATGAAACCGCCAGGCGTTTTGCCGAAGGGGGTTTCTTTTATCCGTGTGTGACCTGCACTCACGAACTCAAGATTCCCGCGCTTTTCGAGCAGGCGGACGCCTTTGGCTGCGAGAAAGTGGCGACAGGCCATTATGCGAATATAACAAGCGACACAGACGGCTTTCAGCTATTGCCCTATCAGCTACGTGTTCCTCTCGACAAGCATAAAGAGCAGACCTTTTTGCTTTACATGCTCACGCAAGAGCAGATGGCCCGCCTCATGTTTCCTCTCTTCGACATGGTCAAGGGCGAAACACGGCGCGATGCCATGCGCTATGGATTGACGACGCTCGCAGAAGTCAACGACGGTCAAGGCGAGCCATGTTTCTACGACCGTCTGGGGTATGCCCGCTGGCTCGAGACAGCTGCCGGCTTCAAGCCGGAACGTGGCGATATCGTCTATGTCGGCGATCAGCGCAAGATTGGAAGCTATATAGGCCAGTACCATTACGAACGGGATGATTCGCTCGGGGAATACCCCATCGAGGGTTTCAAACCGCTCGACGAAGACGATCCGGAAAGCGAGCTCGTGCCCTACGTGCACGATGAAGAGTTATTTGTTATCCACAAAGATATTGCCGGCAAGCGTATCCTCGCAGGCACGCGTGCCCTTGCGGGAAGCGAGATGGTGCAGGTGCGAGACGTGCACTGGACATCAATCGAGGCGCCGAGTGAAAAACGCTCGTGTCGCGTGCGCGTCTCGTACGAGAGAAAAGCCCTGCCCGCCCAGGTAGCCGTGCGTGAAGGACGCACCTTCGTTGCATTCAACGGGCATGTTCTCGGAGTGCGTCCCGGTCAACCCATAGTCTTTTATTCGGATAGCCTAGTATTGGGCGGCGGAATAGTCGTCGGGTAGGGACGGGGATGCCAGATTTCGAGCATATGTCAAAAGCGGGAAAAGCCGCTGCGATGCGCGCGATGAAAAGGCGAGCACGGGCGCATCAGAACGCGCCGCATGCAGATTTTCGAGCCGAATCAGAAGACGATGATGGGTATGACCCGTATTCTGATTACATGGATGCTCTAGCACGGAGTTCCGCAGAAGAGCCAGAGGAAGACCCTTGGAGGTAGCACATCGTGTACACGGTGATGATTACAGGAGGTTTGGGGTCGGGCAAATCGACGCTCTGCGATTTGCTGTGCGAGCACGGCGCGATTTCCGTCGACCTCGATGAGATTAACAGAAACCTCCTGGCAACCAACACGATGTATGTGCAAGACCTGGCGCAACGCTTCGGGGAAGACATCCTCGACGAAAATGGCTCTGTCATCACATCGAAGCTCGCGCAACGCGCGTTTGCAGACGAGCAATCCACCAAGGACCTCAATGCGATTGCCTTTCCCTATATCATTGAAATTGCAACGGACTACATTCTCGACGTCCATTGCACGCCGAGAAGCGATGCCGAGGTGCTCGTCGTCGAGGTGCCACTGCTGACCGAGGCTCCCGACTTAGTCAAGCTCGCCGATGAAATTATTGCCGTGAATGCGCCAAGCGATATACGCTTGCAGCGCGCCGTATCCCGTGGCATGGACAGCCGTGATGCGTTACGGCGCATCGCGGCTCAGCCGACAGATGCCGAGCGCAGCGCGATTGCAAGCACCATCTGCGATAACTTCGGCACGGAGGAAGACTTGCGCGCGTGGGTAAATGCCTGGTGGTCCGAGCGCGGCTTTGCGTAGATAACCCACGCTGGGTGTCTGAGTAGCCGTACTGCCGCGGGCTGCGCAGTCTCTTTATTGCTCGTTCTCGTGTATCCTTGTTCCATAGAGCTTACAGAATGGAGCGATGGCTATGGACGCTGCACAAAGTGCGCTTATCGATGGACGACGCGAGACGGGCAATCCTCTGACCTGCGTGGCGCCGTACGACCTTTCCGGTGATCAGCCTCAAGCGGTCGACAAGCTCGTCGAAGGTGTGAAGCAGGGGAGACGCTATCAGACCCTGCTGGGCGTCACGGGTTCTGGCAAGACCTTCACGATGGCAAAGGTCATCGAACGCCTCCAGATGCCGACGCTCGTTCTTGCTCCCAATAAAACACTTGCCGCCCAGCTAGCAAGCGAGCTCAAGGAGTTCTTTCCCAATAATGCTGTGAACTACTTCGTGAGCTATTACGATTACTATCAGCCCGAAGCGTACGTGCCGCAGACCGATACGTATATCGAGAAAGACTCGTCAATAAACGATGACGTCGAGAAGATGCGTCATGCGGCAACGGCTGCTCTGCTTACGCGCAAAGACGTGATCATCGTTGCGTCGGTGAGCTGCATCTACGGCATCGGGTCGCCGGATAATTACGCCGAGATGGCCGTGTTCGTGGATTGTGATGTGCCGCTCGACCGCGATGACTTTATCTACAAGCTCATCGACATGCAGTACGATCGTAACGATTATGAGCTCGTGCGTGGCTCGTTCAGGGTGCGCGGCGATAGCGTGGACGTGCTCCCTCCCTATATGGACAATCTGCTGCGCTTCGAGTTTTTCGGCGACGAGGTCGAATCGATAACGGAAATCGACCGTATTACCGGCGAGGAGCTCATGCAGTATCATTCGACGCCTATCTGGCCTGCCTCGCACTATGTGACGAGCAGGCCAAGCGTGCAAAAAGCGCTCGAGACGATATCCGATGAGCTGCGGGGTCGCCTTGTAGAGCTCAAGGGGGCGGGAAAGCTGCTCGAAGCCCAGCGTTTGGAGCAGAGAACCTTATATGATCTTGAGATGCTCGAAACCATGGGCTTTTGTACGGGAATCGAGAACTACTCGCGCCATTTGGATGGACGCGTCGCCGGCGAGCCGCCCTATACCTTGCTCGACTATTTTGGAGGGCACGATTTCCTGACGTTTATTGACGAGAGCCATGTGACGGTGCCGCAGGTGCGCGGCATGCACGAAGGCGACCGCAGCCGTAAAATCACGCTTGTCGAGCACGGCTTTAGGCTTCCGAGCGCGCTCGATAACCGACCGCTGCGCTTTGACGAATTCGAGCAGCGCGTTCCGCAATTCATCTATATCTCCGCAACGCCTGGAGATTACGAGGAACGCGTGAGCGAACAGGTTGTCGAGCAGATAATCCGGCCTACGGGCTTGCTCGATCCAGAAATCGTCTTGCGTCCCACTGCAGGGCAGATCGATGACCTGTTAGGCGAGATTCAAGACGTCGTCGCAAATGACGGGCGCGTACTCGTGACCACGCTCACCAAGAAGATGGCAGAAGAACTCACCGACTATCTGCTCGATCAGGGCGTCAAGGCAAACTATCTGCACAGCGACATTGGCACGGTCGAACGCGTGGAGATATTACGCGATTTGCGCTTGGGATCCTTCGATGTGCTCGTGGGCATCAATTTGCTGCGCGAGGGCCTTGACCTGCCCGAGGTGAGCCTCATCTGCATTCTTGATGCAGATCAAGAAGGCTTTCTGCGCAATAAGCGAAGCCTCATTCAGACCATCGGGCGCGCTGCGCGCAACGTCGATGGCCGCGTCATCATGTACGCCGACAACGTGACCGATTCCATGCGTATCGCCATCGACGAGACGGCACGCCGCCGCCGCATTCAGATGGCGTATAACGAAGAACACGGCATCGAGCCCAAAACGATACGCAAGGCGATTTCGTCCATCATGGATGAGTTGCAAAGCGGACATGATGCCGATGAGATTTCTTCGAGCAGCGTGCTTGCAGACGAGATTGCCGCTTTGGGCAAAGATGAGGTGCTGCGCATGATAGCTTCGCTCGAAGAGCAAATGGCCGAGGCATCTTCCTCGCTCGATTTCGAAGCTGCAGCGCGTTTGCGCGACCAAGCGGTTGCATTGCGGGCGAAAGTCGAGCGTACCGACGAGGAAGACGCCCTCGCGCGCCTCAAGGCGACATCGCGCAAGGGCTCTTCGATGGGCACGCGCAAGAACATGGGCAAACGCAGGCGATAGGCCCAGGCGACATACGCTGCGTGTCAGTCGTAGACGACCTCGTCATATGCGCTCTCGTGTGCGCCACCGCAGGCGGCGCAAAAACTCTCGTTTGTATGGTCGACCACGCGTTCGTTATAGGCGCTGTCGTGATAGCCTCCGCACACGGGACATGCTGTCCACTCGATGCTTGTCTTGCCGCCAATGGTCACCTCGTGCGCAATAGACGCCTGATGGTGCACTGTGCGATAGACGGGCGTTGCCTGATATGCCGTGTGATGCACGATATGGTAGCTTGCGCTTTCCGTGCTTGGTGCGGTCGGTTCGTTCACGGTATATGCAGGAGCTGCGGACTGGTCCAGCTGCGTTTGCCCCTGGGCGTTGCTCGTTGCGACGCTGTGCCCAGATCCTGCCCCTTCGCTTTGCTGGGCGGGAGGCGACGATGATGCAGATGACGCTGAAGCTGCTGCCGATGTCGAAGCCGATGCAGACGAGCCAGCGCTGCGCTGCGTCGTGATATCTCCGGTATAGGTTTCTTCTGGAGCGCTCTGCCGAACAGGGTTTTCGTTAGGTGCGCTTGTTTGATTAAACGGTGATTGCGAATGGGCATGGACAGCCCAGGCGAGACTGGTCATGCCTCCAAAGAAAACTACGAGCGAGATGGCGAAAAGGATAAAGGTTCGTTTCGCGACAAGGTGATGTGTGGGGTTTGTGCGTCTGTTCCTCCTCAAGACGCAAATATTCAAATGACCTCCCTCAGGTGAAGAAAATAACTGCGATTATCACGATGATTATGAGCAGCAAGGCAAGCAATTCGAAGCGAACCATCCACACGCCGCGATTTTCCTTGCGGATCATCGCCTGAATCTCCTCATCGCTCTTCTCTGGATTGAGAAACTTGAGATACTCCTCATACGTCATGCTATCAAGCTCTTCTTGAGTAAGCTGATGCGGGGTCTCGGGTGTTTCAGTTTTCGTGCCTTCGAGCTGTTCTTCGGTCATAGCGTCTCCCTCGAGTAACCTGAGGGGTAGTGTAACGTATCAATATGGCGCCATGCCCGTCAGCGACGGATTTTTCTGAGGAATATAGGGGATTTCGTGCTGAGTATGGTACCGTTTCATGCAGCAGGTTTGTTTGATTGAAAGGATTCTCATGACATTGTATAAGCGTGCCGTGTGCGTCATCGCCATGGCTGTATTTGCAATGTGCGCGTGCATCTTTGCAGCAGGATGCGGAAAGCAGGTTGCCGCGACGTGGGCCCACGGCGATGTTACAGAAGAAAAGGTCACTACCGCCGCAAATAACATGCGCAGCTACTATCAGATTAAAGACGACGCCTCCTGGGCTCAGTTCGTGAGCTCGCGCGCCTACGACACAAGTGATGAACTCGCGAATGCGGCTGGCAACTCTGCGATTCAGGAGGCCCGTGAGAAGGGCAGCGACGCGGGGTACTCATCCAGCGACTTGGGTGCCAATACAGAATCGGCCGCCACCGATACTGCAAATGCAGACGGCTCGCAAAACACGGATGCGAACGCGCAGAATACCGAGGCTGCAGCAGCTAACGATGGCACTGTCGAAGAAATGCGCGCATATATTATCGAGCAGATTATTCGGCAGGATATTATCGACAGGGAAATCAAGGAGCGAAACATTACGGTAAGCGACGCGGAAGTCAACCAATTTGTCGAGGAACAGCGAGCGAATGTCGAGTCGCAGCTCATGAAGGGTGTCTTCGAGAGCTATCTGCAATCGCAGGGATACGCGAACCTCGATGCGTACAAAGAAGATGTGCGCACGCAGTTCTTGCAGCTTAAGCTTGCCCAGCAAGTTGCCGGCAAAGAGGCCGAGGACGGCTCGACAACAGTCGATTCCCAAAAATGGCTCGAGTGGCTTGACCAAATGTATGCGGATGCCAACGTCAAGATTAATCCGGCTCCGGCAGACCTTCCGTACGCAATCAAGACGACGAGCGATGGAGCTAGCGAGTCTCAAAGCGCCTCCTCCAGCTCGCAGCAAAGTTCTCAATAAGCGACAGGTTCGGAAAACATCCAGCAGGAGAAATAATATTTCAGGGGAGATAGTTAAGAAGGGATGGGCGTCATGTACACAAAGAAGACCATCAAGGATGTTGATGTTGCTCATAAACGCGTGCTGCTGCGCGTCGACTTCAACTGCCCGCTTTATGAGGGCGCCGTTGTAGACGATACGCGTATCCGCGAAGCGCTACCTACCATTCGCTACCTCTGCGAAAACGATGCCCGCGTCATCATCGCGAGCCATCTTGGTCGTCCAAAGGGCGGCTACTTCGAAAGCCAGTTCTCGATGATGCCCGTTGCCATGCGCCTTATCCAGTTGCTGGGCCGCCCGGTAACGGTCATCGGCGGCGATAAGATCGCTGGCGAAGAAGCGCTCTCTGCATCGCTTGCCCTGAAAGACGGGCAGATCATGATGCTCGAAAACCTGCGCTTCGACGATGGCGAGAAGAAGAACGACTTGCAATTCGTGCATCGCTTGGCGTCGCTATGCGATCTCTACGTCAATGACGCGTTTGGTGCTGCACATCGTGCTCATGCTTCCATTGCCGGAGTTCCCGAGTTCGTGCCTGCGGTAAGCGGGCTCTTGCTCGCCAAGGAGGTTAGCACGCTCACGAGCATGCTCAGCAATCCCAAGCGGCCTTTTGTCGCCATACTCGGCGGCTCGAAAGTTTCCGACAAAATCGGCATCATCAACAACCTCATGGGTATTGCCGACACCATTCTTGTGGGTGGCGCGATGATGTTCACCTTCCTCGCAGCTCAGGGGTATTCGGTCGGTAAATCCAAGATGGAACAGGATATGGTCGAGACGGCGGCCGGCATGCTCGAAACCGCCAAGAAAAAGGGTGTCGACCTGCGTATCCCTATCGATATCAAGGCGGCAGACCAGTTCTCGGATCTCGCCTATACCGAGGCTGTGGATGCGGACTCTATGCCCGATGACATGATGGGTCTCGATATCGGTCCAAAGACAGGGCGCATGTATCGTGAGGTTATATACGATGCGGGCATGGTCTTTTGGAATGGCCCCATGGGCGTCTTCGAGTTTCCCTCGTTCGAACTTGGTACGCGCTGCGTGGCAGAGGCGATTGCCGACACCGATTGCGTAAGCGTCATCGGCGGAGGAGATTCAGTCGCAGCTATCAAGAAGTTCAACCTGGCAAATCAGGTGACATTCATTTCCACGGGCGGCGGCGCTTCTATGCGTCTGCTCGAAGGTCAGAAGCTCCCTGGTGTCGAAGCGCTTCAAGACAAAGACCCCGCGGCGTCAGAAGAGGAGTAGTCAATGTTTGGTGCAGGGAAGGTTTCCGAAAAGCGCGTGCCCATCATCGCAGGTAACTGGAAGATGAATAAAACCACGGTCGAGGCCGTGAATCTCTCCCAGCATATTTCCTTTGAGTGCGACATGGCATGGGAGGCTATCGAGGTCGTCATTTGCCCGCCCTTCACCGATCTCAAATCGGTGTTCAACGTGCTCTCTTTTGACCACTCGAGCATCAAGCTGGGTGCGCAAAACGTGTTCTGGGAAGATGAGGGCGCATACACGGGCGAGATTTCGGTTTCGATGCTCAAGGAGCTGACCTGCGATTACTGCATAGTGGGTCACTCCGAGCGTCGTGGCATCTTTGGTGAGACCGACGAGATGGTGAATAAGAAAATCAAGGCACTGCTTGCGGGCGGCGTCCGTCCCATCATGTGCTGCGGAGAAAGCCTCGAAGTGCGCGATGCTCGCCAAACGCTTGAGTTTATCGGAGAGCAAGTGAGGCGCGGGTGGGACGGCGTCGACGCAGAGGATATTGCAAAAAGCGTCATCGCCTACGAGCCCATTTGGGCAATCGGTACGGGACGTGCCGCCACGCCCGAGCAGGCCCAGGAGGCCTGTGCGCATATCCGCAGCGTGATTGCAGAGATTGCCGGCGAAGACGCGGCAAAGAAGATTCGTGTGCTCTACGGCGGCTCGATGAAACCGGAGAATGCCAAGCTTTTCATGCCCGAGCCCGATATCGACGGTGGGCTTATCGGTGGCGCCGCACTCGACTCGAAAGCCTTTGCCGAGCTTGTGGAAATCGCTTTGAAAATAAAGTAAAGTCAGGGCGAGGGGAGAGGAATAGGTTTTACTTAGGATGCACTTTGTAAAAACCTGTTCCTCTCCCCGTTTTTTGAGCCGAAAAACTGAGTGCTGCTGCACGCGGTGCGTTTGCCTTGTGCGGCACTCTCTTTTCGAAAAGGAGTAATTGACATATGAAACCTGCTCTTTTGGTGATTATGGATGGGTTCGGGCTTGCCGAACCTGGGCCCGGCAATGCGATTTCGCTTGCAGACAAGCCGTATCTCGACAAGCTCTGGGCCGAAAGACCCCATACGACGCTCGGCGCTTCCGGGCGTGACGTCGGCCTACCCGATGGCCAGATGGGTAATTCCGAGGTCGGCCACCTCAATATGGGCGCTGGCCGCATCATCCATCAAGAGCTTACCCGCATCAACGACGCCTGCGAAGATGGGACGATCGAGCAAAACGAAGTGCTCATCAAGGCGATGGATGCGGCTATAGAAGTTGGCCGTCCCATCCATCTTCTCGGCCTCGTCTCCGACGGTGGCGTGCATAGCAGCATCGAGCATCTCGAGGCACTCATAGAGATGGCAGCGAAGCGCGGCAGCCGTGATATTCGCATTCACGCATTCTTGGACGGGCGCGATGTCGATCCCAAGAGCGGGGCAGGTTTTGTACAGCGTATCGTCGACTTCAACGACCGTATCTTCAACGAATACAACGGTGCGTCTGCTGAGTTTGCGACGATTTCGGGACGCTATTACGCAATGGATCGCGACAAGCGCTGGGACCGCGTGCAGCAGGCGTGGAATGCCATTGCCGTCGGTGCAGGCAAGGGCTTTGCACGTAATCGTCCGGTGCAGGCAGTCGAGGCGTCTTACAAGGCGGGTATCACAGATGAATTCGTGATCCCGACTGTTCTTAACCACCGTGGCGTAAACGACGGCGATACGATGATCTTCTTTAACTTCCGTCCCGACAGGGCACGGCAGCTCACGCGCGCCTTCACCGACGAGGATTTCGATGGCTTCGAGCGCCCGCATGTTGCCAAGGTCAATTTCGTGTGCCTGACGGAATACGATCCTGATATCGACGCGCCCATCGCGTTTCCCAAATACTTCCCGGAAAACACTCTGGCAGACTTGCTAGCAAGCGAAGGCCTCAAGCAGTATCACATCGCCGAGACGGAAAAATACGCTCACGTCACCTTCTTCTTTAACGGTGGCATCGAGGAGCCCAAGAAAAACGAGGAACGCAACCTTATCGCGAGCCCCAAAGTCGCAACGTACGACCTGCAGCCCGAGATGTCCGAGCCGCTCGTGACAGAAGCGCTCGAAGATGCCATCAATCGCGATGTGGCGGATGTGTACATCGTGAACTACGCCAACTGCGACATGGTGGGACATACGGGAATCATCCCCGCTGCGAAGGCGGCGGTGGAAGCCGTCGACCATGGTCTTTCGCACATCGTCGAGGCTATTTTGGCAAAAGGTGGAGCGGCGCTTATCACCGCAGATCACGGCAATGCCGACAAGATGATTGCCGATGATGGGGTGAGTCCCTTCACCGCACATACGACGGCACGTGTCCCGTTCATCCTCGTGAGCGGTGATGAGTCGCTGAGTCTCGAGAATACAGATGAGGGAAGGCTCGCCGATGTCGCGCCGACTTTGATCGATATCCTCGGAATTGAGAAACCCAAGCAATGGACGGGAAATTCCCTCTTGAAGCGCGCGTAAAGTGTGTTAGAATTCCTGACTTGTGATGTGCAAAGCACGTTGCGGTTTGTTGTTAAGGAGTAGCAGTTCGTGAACGTGATTCTCGACATAATGCATTCGGCGCCGTTTATGTACACCATTCTCGTGCTGTGGGCGATTTCGGCTGTCGGGCTTATTGTCTTTGTGCTCATGCACTCGGGCAAGGGCACGGGTGTTTCCGAGGTTATCGCAGGTAGCATCTATGGTACGGATACGGGCTCGAGCATTGTCGAGCGTAATCTGGACCGAATTACGGTCATTTTTGCGATTGTGTTTATGGTATGCTTGCTCCTGCTGATGATCTCGTACCCGACCGGGTCGGTAAGGTAGAGGTCGTTTCAGGCAACTTGAAAAGTCGGAGTGGCGGAATAGG
>CACZSV010000218.1 GCA_902783925.1 uncultured Coriobacteriaceae bacterium | reverse complement strand
GCGGCGGGAGAATCCGTGCACCTTTGCTGCCGGGATCAAAAGGTGTGCGAGTTCCGAAGAGTAGTCCGTGCACCTTTTGCCGAAACCGTGGAAGGTGCGCGAGCGCGGCGGGAGAATCCATTCACCTTTGCTGCTGGAGCCAGAAGGTGGATGATTGCGCGCTCTCACTTGGGCACGTTCCATCGCTGATGTCGCCATCACCCTGGCCATTAACGCGAGAAGCCGCCTCCGCCGCCGCCGAAGCCGCCGCCTCCGCCGCCGGAGAATCCACCGCCGCCGCCGAAGCCGCCGCCTCCACCACTGCTGCTGCTTGCAGCTTGGACAGCTGCGAGTGCGGAATCAAAGGTGTTCTCGAAAGCCCTGCCAAAGAAATCTCCGCTCGAAGCTGCGGTCCCATATGCTCGGTACGGGGTGTAGTACCACAGCATGCTGTGAGTGAAGTACCCATCGTTCCAGATGTCCGGTACCGTGCGGTTGAGGTTCTCCACGACCTGTTCCGTAATGCCAAAGATAAACGCGTAGACTAGGAACTGGCCCCAAACGCGCGCGTCGGTGGGGACGGCCTCGTCGAGCGCGGTAAAATCCTTGAGCCATTTTTTGAGTCCCTCGCAACGCGCCTGAATCTCAACGGCCTCGACTGATCGGCGCGTCATGAAGTGTGCAAAGATGAGCACGCCGAGTATTCCGGGAAGCAGCCCCAGGATAATCGACCAATTCTCCACAAACACGCTGATGGCGAATCCAGCGATAGCCGCAAAGATTGCTATTCCGTGGAACATGCTTTGCAGGCTCGCGCCTTTGACCTCGAAGAACTGGTGCTTTTCAACCTCTTTGCCAATGACCGCCTGCCACTGGTTGACGCTGTTCACAAACGATTGTGCATGGCTATCTGCGTATTGCTCGATTTGCGCGAGCGTGACGCTGTCTTTGTTATTTCCAACCTTGCCGAACACGAGCTTGATGACGCCTTCATCGATCTTGGTCAGCTCGCCTTCGAGACTCTTGTACTTCTCCCTGTCGAGCGTGAGCCTATACGTCGTTTCCTGCTTGTCGGGCAGTAGTGCGCGGTCGACCACGTACTCCTCGCTGTCGATGCTCACAATGCCCAAGTTGCTCAGGTGCATGAGCGTTGCGGTGATGTCGTTTGCATCCTCTTTGTTCCAGCGCCAGATGCGTGCGGCGACGGTCGGGTGCATGCCTTTTTCGGGCACATCGCGCCAGTAATCGCCCATGAACTGCGGCTTATGCTCCTTGCCGTGCTTGAGGAACATGATGAGCGCCCAGATGATGAGCGCCAGTGAAATGCAGATCGGCACAATGAGCATAAGCGCGCTTTGCAGACGCTTCGCGTTGGCTTCCTTTTGCCACTGCTCTTCTTCTTGCATGATTGTGGGTAGGCCCTCTTCGCTTGTGACCTTCCCGCTCGAGATATTCGGTGTCCAGCTCGTGGGGAATGCGACGCGCATCTCGGCGAAGGTGCCGCTTTTGACCTTGGGGACCGTGAACGTGATGGTGCCGTCGGCGTTGAACGTGACCTCGCCGCCCAGGTCGCCGTGCCCAAAGGCGTACACGTTTTGCGCGCCCACGACGCTTTCTCCCTCGGGAACCGGAAGCCTGAGCGTGGCTGTGACCTTGTTCGTGTCGACATCCCACTTCTTGCCGATGAACTGCCAGTACAGCACGTCAACATCGCTGTACTGCGTTATCGCGTTGGTGTAGGTGTAGTCGAACGTGAAGGTCTTGTCGGCGTCGGTCGTCGTGGAAAACGCGTAGATGGTGTTGCGCTGTGCGTCTATTGCATAGTTGCCGCTCGGAGGACCACCTGCAGAACGCCATCCATTCTGGAACGGCACCTCGGTAAGCGCGGTGGTGGTGCCAGATGCATCGGTCACGGAGACCCCGTTCACATTGACGCTTCCCCCGCTTGGCGGGTCGAGCACGGCGGCCGTGAGCGTGTACGAGCCGGTAAAGTGATAGCTGCGCGCATCGACGACGTGCAGGCTGCCATCCTGCTGGACGCTCGCCTGGATATTGTCGGCGGTGCACTCGTGCTTTTTATCGCTGAAATTCGGGGAAATGCCAAGATACGAGGCTATTGCAAGCACGGCAAACCCGATGAAGAGCACGGTCGAGAGCATCGACGTGAATTTTGACCAGGCAGTTTTGAGTCTGCGATTCCGCGCCATGGCAGGCTGCAATCATTGAACGAAAACGTTCGCGCTGGCTTGCGAACTAGAAGCTGACCTGCGGAGCTGTGGCAGCACCCGTCGCGGCGGCGAAGAGCTCGCGCTCCTTGAAGCCGAACATGCCCGCGAAGATGACGGCGGGGAAGGTCTGGATGCTGTTGTTGTACTTCATGACGGTGTCGTTGTAGCTCTGGCGCATGTAGCTGATCTTGTCTTCCGTATCGGAAAGCTCGTTTTGCAGCTGGATGAAGTTTGACGACGCTTTGAGGTCGGGGTAGGCCTCGCCAACGGCGAAGAGCGACTTGAGCGTATCCGTGAGCATGTTCTCTGCTTCCATGCGGTCCTGACGCGATGCCGCGTTCATACATGCGGCGCGCGCGTCGGTCACGGCCTGCAGTGTCGAGCTCTCATGCGCGGCATAGCCCTTGACCGTCTCGACAAGGTTGGGGATGAGGTCGAGCCTGCGCTGGAGCTGCACGTCGATTTGCGACCAAGCGTTGTCGACGCGATTGCGCATGCGCACGAAGTTGTTGTACATCGCGATGAGCGCGATGACGAGAATGACGACGATGGCGATGATGACGATAATTGCTATGGTAAGCCCGCTCATGATGCACTCCTTTTTGTTCGAGTACCAGATATGAACAGTATAGCCGATATTGGCTACGCGGGGATGAGCGAGGGCGAGTCGGGATGACGTGGGGAGGTCTGCCCCCCAATGTTCAAGCCCTGCCATCCCGGGCGTTCACGTGATGCAGGCGAAGATTTCGCTATACGCTGCGGTTCGTGCGGAAATGCTCGCTTGACGTTTGCTCGCCGTCGTCTGTGCGCACCACGCTTCTTGCGATGTAGATTGGGCGCCGCTTGACTTCCATATACGAGCGCGCCAGGTAGGTCCCGATGATTCCCAGAGCAAGCAGGATGAGCCCGCCTAGGATGAGGACGACTGCGAGCAGGGTGGGATAACCTGCTGGCGTGTTATGCAGAATGAGCACGTCGACGATGATCAGCTTGAGTAGGTATACAAAACCGACGAGGCCCGCGACGATGCCAACGCCCATCGAAAGACGCAGCGGCGCGGTCGAAAACGAGATAATGCCCTCGAACGCGTACGACATGAGCTGCTTGAACGACCACTTACTCGTGCCTGCGACGCGCTCTTCGGGCACGTACGCAAAGCGCAGCGTTTTGAACCCGACCCAGGAGAAAAGACCCTTGGTGAAGCGGTAGTATTCACCAGCGGAAAGCAGCGCCTGCGCCACCGGGCGACGAAACACGCGGAAGTCCGATGCGTCGGCTTCGATTTCGGTCTCGCTCAAGCGGTTGAACAGTCCATAGAAGCTGCGGCTGAACGAGGCGCGCATCTTGGAGCCCTCGCGCTGCTCCTGATATGCGGCCACGACGTCAACATCGGGGTTTTCCATGAGAAGCGCGTGCATTTCGAGCAGCGTGCTCGGCAGCTGCTGCAAGTCTGCGTCGATGAACGAACAGGCATCGCCGCGCGCCTCCTGCAGACCGGCCAAAAGCGCGGCCTCCTTGCCAAAGTTGCGGGAAAAATCGATGCACGAGACATGAGCGCAACGCCCGGATGCGGCGAAATCGGCCATGATCTTGGACGTTGCATCGCGCGAGCCATCGTTTACCAAGATGAGCTCGTAGACAAGGCCACTTGTGCCGAAGTCACGCACGCATACGTCGAGAAACGCCGAAAGCGACGCTTCTTCGTTATAGCATGGCACGATGACGGAAAGGTCCACGCGCAGCTCCTTTGCTACTGCTTTGTGGCCCGGCGACGAGCGGGGCCGTTTTTCCCAGCTAACAAGCATGTTAGTTTATAATATCGCCCAATATCTATCCAGCGGGGAATTAAGTGGGGGAGCGCATATGGATATCATCATCCACGCGGATGACTTTGGCATCGCGCGTGAACAGTCGGAGCGCATCTTGAAATGCGCGCGTGACGGTGCGCTCAATTCGCTTTCTGTGCTGGCAGGAAGTCCCGCGTTCGAACAATGCGCAGACTTGCTCGACGAACGTCCGCAGCACTTGCGCGTGGGGTTGCACCTCAATTTGGTGGAAGGCACCTGCTGCGCCGACCCTGTGCGGGTTCCGATGCTTGCGGATGAAAGCGGCATGTTTTGCAATAGCTTCGCGGGTCTTTTACGGCTGAGCATGAGCTCACGGCACTACGAGCTCGTTGAGCAAGTCGCTATCGAAGCGCAAGCCCAGCTCGAGCGCTTCCTGGGGCGTTTTCCCGAGCTTGCCAGGCGTCTGCGTGTCGACGGACACCAGCACTTCCAGCTCATACCCGCCGTGTTCGAGGGCATGCTCTTGGCCCTTGCCCGTGTGGACTGCAAGGTCGAGTACCTGCGCATTCCCGCCGAACCGCTCAAGCCATTCGTGGACCGCGCGCTCTTGCCAAAGATCGAGCCCATCAACTGGGCAAAGCACAGCCTGCTCAATTTCTGCTGGCAGCAGGATTGCCTGCGCTTGCAGGCGCAGCCGTTTCAAACGGCGCTGTTCTGCGGCGTGCTCTTCTCTGGCGAGATGAGCGCCGAGCGCGTGGTGCAGGTTATGCCTGCCTACGTCGAGCTCGCACGCCTGCAGGGGCTTGACGTAGAGTTTCTCTTTCATCCCGGTGGTGTAGAGGACGCACACGACATGCTCAATCCAGACCTCGATGGTTTCGTGGATTTCTACCGATCTCCTGGCAGGGGCATCGAATACGATGCGCTCATGTCGCAGGAGCTTGCGCATTGCATCGAGCAGGCAAAGGAGTCGACGCAGGTGTTCGCAAGCGAGGTGACGTACTAGTTGGCAACGCAGTCTGATAGCAAGGTCCGTATGTCCGCGAACTGGTGGGAATGGCCGCTTGCGTTCGCGCTGCCGGCGTTGGCGATTCTCATTTCCTATGCCGTCAACGGTCTGTATCCGTTTGGCGACCTCAACGTCGCAATTGATGTCATGGACATCCAGTTCCTTGGCCTTGTTGGATGGTTAAGCGATCTGTTCCATGGGCAGGGTTCGGCACCGTATTCGTTTTCGCAGGGCATGGGCGGCTCTCCTGTCGCGCTCATCGCCTACTACCTTTCGAGTCCGTTCTCGATCGGCGCGGCATTTGTGAGCAGTGAGG
>CACZSV010000217.1 GCA_902783925.1 uncultured Coriobacteriaceae bacterium | reverse complement strand
CGAGACGAGCTGTTCGGTATTCACGTTCGTCTCGAGAAGATGGTTGCCGTTGCTCGTCGCGGGAAGCTTCGCGAAAAGGTCCTTGTACGCAATGGCATAGGGACGGTTGAGCTGCGGGTCCGTCTCCATCTCGGTGACGGCGATAAGCTTGTCCTGGCCACCCGCGTAGACAACGAAGCGTGCGCCAGAGCCGACAGTTGCGGCGGTCTTGACTTCTTTCGGCACCTCGACATTGCGGCCGTACGCGTCGGTGACAGTCTTCTTGGTCGCGGCAGACGAGCCGCCCTGTCCGCCACAGGCTGCAAGTGCGAACGCCAACAGAGCAGCCAGAGCCATTACGGAAATGGCCAATAGTCGCTTTTTCATATAATGTCCTCCTCCAGATGAATGTTACGAATCAATAATTCGTATTATGAGTATAGGACATTATTGTGATGTATGAACACGAATCGGCAAAAGGTGTGAAAATGTCACGAAAGGCATGGTGTGCAGCGGCGCCCCACTACGCCTCTTCTTCGTCCTTGATCTTCTTTGCAACCAGCAGTTGGTCGAACATGCTGCTCGTCTGCTCGAAATCGCTCGGGAGAACGACCGTGCTCGATTTGCCGTTGCGCGCGAACAGGCTCATCATGTCAGTCCATTGCGTAAACAGGAAGAGCTGATTTGCCTCTTGCGTCGAAACGCCAGATTCTTTGATGACGTCGAGCGATGAAGCAATGCCCTGCGCGATGGCAGTGCGCTGTGCTGCGATACCACGGCCGGATTCCTCCATGGCCTGCGCCTGCGCCTGCGCTTCGACGACAACTTTGATGCGGTCAGCGTCGGCCAATGCCTGGGCAGCCTCCTTTTCGCGTTGCGCAGAATTGATTTTGTTCATCGAGGCCTCGACATCGGGCGGAAGGCCGATGGAAGTGATGAGCGTACTCACGAGATCGTATCCGTATCCCACCATGCGCGCCGCGACGGTGGAGTTGACGTCTGCGGCTATGCTGTCTTTGTTATCGAAGACCTCGTCGAGCGAGTAGTTGGGAATCGCGCTGCGCAGCGCGTCCGTGATGTATGCGCGCATCTGGTCTTCTGGATTTGCGAGCATGTAGTAGCTTCTGAACACACCGCTTTGCGTCATATCTGCATTACGGTCGTAGCTCACGTGGTACTGGGCTGCGACGGACATGGTTATCGTCACGTTGTCCTTTGTCTTGCCGTCAATCTGCATCGTGGTCTGCCGTGTGCGCAGATCGACTTTAGATGCAATGCGCTCCATGAGTGGAATCTTGAAGTGGAGACCGGGAATGACCGTCCTGTTAAAGCGACCGAAGCGCTCGATGATGTACTCCTGCTGCTGTTGGACAACGAAAATGCTGCCGGTAACTAGAATGGCTACTATCAGCAAGACGATTACGAGAGGAATGAATCCGAAGAGGAAGCTCATCATCAGATGCTCCTTCAAATTGCAGGCGTATATTCTGCATCACATGATACGCCTTTGCACCCGCTCACTGCTTAACGGTAATCGAGCCGTAGAAACGGATGCTGGATGTTCCTTGCATGAGTCAAGCCGACTCATGCAATCATGCCAACTCATGATGCCAACTCTCCAACTTGAGTTTGTATAATAAGGCAGACCCGATACGCACGAGCAAGGCGAGGGGAGGGCATATGAATGCCAAACGCAATGGCGCTCGCATCATTGTTGCCATTGTCGGTATCATGCTCGTATGCCTGTTCGCCTGCGCGATGTATGCGGTCACGACCAAGAGCTTTCCCATCGAGTCCATCGATCGCGCGCTCTTCAACGACGTTGCTTTCGACTATAACCAGGGGACGGACGCGCATGGTGCTTCGAGCAGCACCGAGCGCCTGTGGTTCTGGGAAAAGCCCGAGCCTCCATCTGGCATCACGCGCGATGGGTACGATCTTGTCAAGTGGCAGCAATCTGAAGATGGCGCAAAACTGCAGGCTCAATGGAAGCTGCACGTGTATTCGATTGCCTACGACCTTGACTTTGGCGAAACCGATCCGGCTGCGCTCGCGAATCTGCCATCGAGCTTCACGATAGAAAGCGCTCCAATTGAACTTCCCGAAGCATCGCGTTATGCCTATAGCTTCGATGGATGGAGAATCGGCGACGCGACAGAGCGCGTGGGAGTGGTCGATTTCTCAACATTGCGCGAAGACGTCATTGTTCATGCCTGCTGGCAGCGTCTTGATTTCATCGTCCCGGAAACGCTGTATCTGGGCGAGCAAATGACGCCGGTGCGCTATATATATAGTATAGAAAGCGAGGAAGCGCCTTCGGATACAGCCGGCGTGTGGCTGGGCGTTGCAAACGTCGACGATGGCCGGCCTACCTACTACATCGGGCACAATCCGGGTGTCTTCACCCCGGTGGCTTCCTTTACGGAGGGCTCTCGCTTTGCGATCTGCGATGACAACAACAATTTGGGCGTCTACCAAGTCGAAGACATCGTCACGATTCTCTATGAGGGAACCGTGTGGACCGAAGGCCTCGAGAAGCGCGCAATGCCAAAAGGGGAGTACGCTTCGCTTCAGACCTGCCGTGGCGACAAGGTCTTTATGGATATCTACGTCTCTAAGCGCGTCGACGGCTAGGCGCAGGCTCTATTTTCCGTTGAGCTTGGCGATGATGGCGGGAAGCTCAGCATCTACCTTATCGTTATCGATCTGGCAGGTACCGGCATTTGCATGCCCGCCACCGCCGTATTCGAGGCAGAGGTCGCCGATATTGAAATCGGAATCGCGGTTTATGATCGACTTGCCAATCAT
>CACZSV010000216.1 GCA_902783925.1 uncultured Coriobacteriaceae bacterium | reverse complement strand
TTGGTATGATCGACAGGTGATGTGCAAGCAAAAATATTAGATTGCGTTTGTTAATAATGCGTTTTTTGTGAATAATAACATTCGTTGATAGCGATTGAAGCAAATTAGATTATTTGCAAACTGGTTACTACGATTAAGTACGTCATTGTGACAGTGTTCTGTAAAACCGTCATCCTGTCGAGGCGTGGATATAGCTTTATGTGGATATAGCTTGTTGATTATGCAGCGTCGTCGCAACATGCGTTATAGTGGGAACTCGCGCTAAATAAAACACGATTTAACGTAACAGGGAGCGCCTTATGAAATATAAGATCACGCCTACTGCCGTGGCGGTTTTTATCGCTCTGATGGCTTTTTCGGTGCCTGCATATGCGGCCAATTCGTCATCTGTCGACATGTACCGTCTATACAATCCCAATTCGGGCGAGCATTTCTACACATCCGATGCGAACGAGCGTGACGATGTTGTTGCCGCTGGGTGGGACTACGAGGGTACGGGCTGGGTGGCGCCCGCCAGCTCGAACGAGCCGGTTTACCGTCTCTACAACCCCAATGCGGGCGATCATCATTACACGATGAGTGAAAAGGAGCGCGACAATCTGAAGAGTCTCGGCTGGAACTACGAGGGTGTCGGCTGGTATTCGGATGAGACCAAGACCGTTAAGGTGCTCCGCGAGTACAATCCCAACGCCGTTGCAGGCGCCCATAACTTCACGACCTCGGGCGACGAGGACGAGTATCTCGGTTCCGTTGGCTGGAACCGTGAGGGCACGGCGTGGTTCGCGCTCGATTACGGCAAGACGATCCCCACCGGTAAGTCCATTATGGGGACGAGCAAGGTTTCCGCGTCTGGTCTGGCCAATTACTATCGCTCGAAGGGTCACCGGTATCCCTCCGATGTCTATGCCGCAGGCGGTGCGCCCACGATCGATGACTTCGCCGCCATCGTCAGCGAGGAAGCCGCTGCAGAAGGCGTCCGTGCCGACGTGGTGTTCTGCCAGGCCATGTGGGAGACGGGCTGGCTTCAGTTCGGTGGAGACGTCGATGCGCATCAGTACAACTTCGCGGGCCTCGGTGCCACGGGTGGTGGAGCGGCGGGCGCTTCGTTCCCCGATGTGAGGACGGGTGTTCGTGCTCAGGTGCAGCACCTCAAGGCATACGCGTCGACCGAGCCGCTCAACAACGCATGCGTCGATCCGCGCTTCCATCTCGTTTCGCGTGGTGTCGCGCCGACTTTGCCGGATCTCAATGGCCGTTGGGCTGTTCCCGGTGAGGGTTATGGCGAGAGTATCCTGGCGCTCATCGCCCAGGCGATTCAGTACAACTAGTCGATTCGTTTTTTCGCTTGGTGAGCTCCGAAGGGAGACTGATATTCATGCGTAGTCTTAAAGCACTATTCGTCTGCCTCGCAACGTTTGTGATGCTGTTCGCAATTCAGGTGCCCGCATTCGGCGTTGAGGCAGACGATATTCTTGTCGAGACGCCGGAAGCCGTCGAGGCGGCAACGCGTGCACAGGAGGCGGGGGAGGCTTTCGTCCCCGATATCGACTCGATTGAGGCTCCGGATTCTGCATTGCGTGCTGCATCCGATGGGCAAACGGAGATGTACCGTCTCTATAACCCCAATTCCGGCGAGCACTTCTACACGGCGGATATGAACGAGCGCAGAAACCTTGTGGCTGCGGGCTGGCGTTACGAAGGCGTTGGGTGGGTCGCGCCGACAAGCTCGTCTGCCCCGGTCTATCGCCTCTACAACCCCAATGCCGGCGACCATCACTACACGCTCGATGTTGCGGAGCGTGACAACCTGAGCTCCCTCGGCTGGAACTACGAGGGAGTCGGTTGGTATTCGGATACCGACCAAACGGTGATGGTTTACCGTGAATATAATCCAAACGCCATTGCAGGTGCCCATAACTTTACGACGGATGAATCCGAAGATGTATATCTCGGTTCTGCCGGCTGGAATCGCGAGGGCGTTGCCTGGTACGCGCTTGACTATGGCCATGCCAAGGTAAGCTATATCTATCTCGATGCAGGCCATGGTCTGGGCAGCTCGAGCCCCGGCGTATATGACTCGGGTGCTACGGGCAATGGCTACATAGAAGCTGAGCAAACGGCAGAGCTCACCGAGCTTACGGCGAAATATGCACGCGAGCTCTATGGGCTCAACGTCTACACCAATGTCAATTCGGGTGTCCAATACTGGAATAGGCAGGCGGATGCCAACGCCCGCGAGTGCACATCATTCGTCTCCATACACTTCAATGCATTCGATGGTGTCGCTACAGGTACCGAAAGCTATATCCACAGCACCGCCGCTGCTCCTGGCTCTGATACGCTTCAGTCCATTATGCATAGCCATCTGGTGAAGAGCCTCGGCTTGCGCGATCGCGGAACCAAGCAGCGCGAGCTTTCTGTATGCAATGGCTCGAGCACGGGGATACCCGCCACGCTGCTCGAGGTGTGCTTTGTTGACAATTCATACGACATGCAGGTGTACAGGCAGAAAATCGATGGAGTTGCCCGCGAGCTTGCGGCTGGCCTCAACGAAGCCGTCAACGCCGGGTTCTAAAACGGGAGTGAAGCACGGTTTTCCGGTGGCGTAAGCCGGCGGGGTGCACGAGCAGCCTTACTTCTTCTTATCGAATACGGACGCAAGGCGCCAGCGTTTCGAGTTTGTGACTTCGTCGTAGGCCTTCTTTGCTGCATCTCGCTCGGCTCGCACGGCGGCGAGCTCTTCCTCGAGCGCACCGATTCTGCGGTCACGCGTGAATATCTCGACGTCGTTATCGGCATCGCGCCTGATGAGCAAGCGTGCGATCTCTTCCATATCGGCTTCGGGGTATTTTTCGAGATAGGCGAGTTGGCTGTCCCTGAGCCCTTCGAACCTGGCCTTTGCATCCTCTAGTTCCATAGGCTTGGAATCGGACCCATGGTTGATGCGATACGCGACAGTTGCAATAGGGAGGTAGGCAAGCCTGGTGCGCTGAGAGAGGCCCAATTGCACTTCGAAGGTGTCGTCTGCTGCATCGGGAGAGATGCAGGCGGTGCATTCCTTGAGAATGTCAGCGCGAGCCACCCATGTTGAAGACATCGTGAAGCCCTTGGTTGCGAGCATTTTCTCGTATGTGTCCGCGAGAGGTATTATTCCTCGCTCGAACCCTGATGCTTCGATGAGCTTTCCATCTGCATCGATCATGTCAAAGTCGGTGGTGCTCCACAGATAGCCCGTTTTATTCAACTCGTCCATCTGCAGCTGAAGCTTGTCTTCGCGTATCCAGGGGTCATCGCCGTCGCAGCGGGCAATCCATTCTCCCTGTGCAAGGGGGCAGGCCTCTTTCCATGTGCTTGAGATGCCTTGATTCTTTTCATGGAAAAGTGCCGTAACCTTCTCTGGATTTGTTTCTGCAATACGTCGGATGGTGTCTGCAGAGCCGTCCGAAGACCCGTCATCTACCACAAGTACATCAAATGAGAAGCTCGTCTTCTGGTTTAATATGCTGGCAAGAACCTCTTCTATCCAAGGCCCTTTGTTGTAACACGTGCAGATAACTGTGATGGCTGGCACAATGCTCACAGCGCTCTCCGTTCATTTCGTTTTCCCGAATAGCTGATATGCTTGGGTACTATAATACTGCTTTATGCACTGCTCATTTTATTTCCTCAAAGGAGAACGACATTGATTGAATTCGGCACCC